>JBKPNB010000114.1:0-17299 GCA_046732395.1 Actinomycetota bacterium
GCCGACGCGCAGTCGAACGTCGACTTCTACGCCGGGACGCTCGGGCTGCGGCTGGTGAAGAAGACGGTGAACCAGGACAACCCCAGCGTCTACCACCTCTTCTACGCGGACGAGAACGGCGACCCGGGATCCGACCTGACCTTCTTCGAGTACCCGGGGATGCCGCTCGGCCGGGCGGGCGCCGGGATGGTCCACCGGATCGTCTGGCGCGTGGGGTCGACAGACGCACTCGACTTCTGGGTCGGGCGGCTTGGCGAGGCCGGACTCGAGAGCGTGCAGCGCGACGACCGGCCGGCGCTCACCTTCCGCGATCCGGAGGGGCTCGAGCACGAGCTGCTCGTCTCCGACTCCGACGACCAACCGCTGATCGCCGACCATCCCGAGGTCCCGTCCGAGCTCGCGCTCCAGGGCTTCGACGGGGTCTGCGCCTACGCCTCCGAGGTCGCTGCGAGCGCGAAGCTGCTCGGCGACGCGCTCGGCTTCGACCTGCGCGACGAGCGGCTGTGGGAGGCGCGTGGCGGTCGGCGCGGCTCGCTCTACGCCTACCACGAGCCGCCGCCCGACCGCGGCCTCCAGGGGGCGGGGACCGTCCATCACGTCGCATGGGCCTCCGCTCCGGAGGACCACGAGGCGTGGCGGCGGCGGGTGATCGAGGGCGGCGCGCGACCGACCCCGGTGATCGATCGCTTTTACTTCCGCTCGATCTACTTCCGCGAGCCGAGCGGGGTGCTGTTCGAGATCGCGACGATCGGCCCCGGGTTCACCGTCGATGAGCCGCTCGAGAGCCTCGGCGAGAAGCTGTCGCTGCCGCCGGACTTCGAGCACCTGCGCGACCAGGTCGAGCCGAACCTGCGGCCGATCTCGAGCCCTCGCCAGCGAACAGGTGTGTGAGTGAGGTGCTCTAGCACCGAAACACGCGTGTCAGGCGGCGAAGCCGCCGCACCTGGTTCGTGAGCCCGCAGCCAGATCTGGACCACCTCGTTCGCGAGCCCGCGGCCGAGCCACGCGGCGCCCTGATCCTGAACCACGGCCGCGGCACCGACGAGCGCGACCTCTACGGCCTCCTCGACGCGCTCGACCCGGAGCGGTCGCTGCTCGGCGTTACCCCGGGAGCCCCGCTCGACGCCGCCGACGTCGCGGCGCGCAGCACCCTCCCGGTCGGTCCCGGCGGGCGCCACTGGTACGCGGTCCACCGCGTCGGCCACCCCGAGCCCGAGACCTTCGCGCTCGCCTACGAGCACCTGAGCTCGTTCCTCGACGACCTCCTCGATCGCCGCGGAATCGGCTGGGAGCGGACCGTGATCGGGGGGTTCTCGATGGGCGCGGTCATGTCCTACGCGGTCGGGCTCGGGGCCGGGCGCCCGCGGCCGGCGGGGATCCTGGCCCTGAGCGGCTTCGTGCCCACCGTCGAGGGCTGGCGGGCGGAGCTCGAGACGCGGTCCGGGCTGCCGGCGCTCGTCCACCACGGCCGGGCCGACCCGGTGATCGGCGTCGAGTTCGGGCGCGCCGCGGCGAAGCTCCTCGCCGACGGCGGCCTCGACATCGACTACGTCGAGTCCGAGGCCGGCCACTGGGTCCCGCCGGAGCTCGCTCCGCGCCTGCGCTCGTTCGTCGCCGCGACGATCGGGGCGGCCGAGGCGCCGGCTTAGCCTCTGACCAGCCTGGAGGCTGCGCCGAGGGTGTTGGACTACTCCCTATCGCGCAAAAAGCGAAAGGGCGCGGCGTTTGTAAGTCTCCAGCGGCTCGTGCCATCCTCGGATAGGGTCGGTCCGTCCATCTCGGAGGCACGGCTGTCTCCCCAAGGAAGAGGGGTCGTAAATGGCAGAGGAAGTCCAGATCAAAGGCTCCCAATCAACGGCGAAGACGCGAGACCCGCTCGGGGTGGCACTGCTCACGCTCGTGACCCTGGGCATCTACTTCTTCGTCTGGTACTACAAGGTGAACCGCGAGATGAGCGATCTGGGCCGAGCCCGGGGAACCGACGAGCTCGGTGACAGCCCCGGCACATCGCTGCTCGCGGTGACGCTCGGCGCCTTGATCATCGTGCCGGCGATCGTCTCGCTCTACAACACGTTTCAGCGCACCCAGACAGCGGCGCGGCTCACCGGGGTCGAGCCACTGAACGGCTGGATCGCGCTCATCCTCTACGTGTTGCTCGCGATCGGCTTCCCGGCGTATCTGCAAAGCGGCCTGAACAAGGTGTGGAGTGCCCAAGGCGGCGGCGCGGTTCCCGCATCGGAGGCGGCCCCGCCTTCCGCGTGACCTAGCAAGGGCAAGCGTCGGGCCGGCTCCTGGAACGAATGAGCCTATGGGACGCGCTGAGAAGCCGGGATCGACGCCCACAGCGAGCCGTCGCCCAACGGCCGGCGATCGGCGTCTCGCTCGCCGACGGCCGTGATGAGCGCTGCCTCGACGGCGGCCAGGTCGGGAACCGCTAGGTGCTCGGTCATCACGGCAGCGACCTCGGCCGTCGTCAGCGGGTAGGGGAAGGCGTTCAGCACTTCGACCGGCTCCTCGGCTGGTGGCCGGCGCTCGAGCGTGGGGTCCAGGTTGGCGATGACCACGTCGTATGCCTCGATCGGCTGAAAGCCACCAGCCTCCAGCCGTTGCCCGTCGGGTCCATCGAAGACCAGTGACGGCGCCGTGTAACGCACCGCGCCGTCGGTGTTCGCCGCCTTGCCCTGGAACTCGGTCGGGGATCCCGCCGCCGCTCGCGCACGAGCACGGTCGGCCTCATAGGCGGCCACGACCTCGGGATCGTCGATCCGCCCCACGACGGTGCCCGCATCCAGGCCCTCGACGCTCGCCAGCGCCGAACGCAAGGTGCCGGGATCGTCCAGGGTCCCGGTCGTCGTGAACTGTGCGAACTGCAGCGCCCGAAGCGCGGCGTCCTCGAGCGCGGGCGCCATCAGTCGCGTGGCGACGATCGCGCGACAGGCCGGGGAAGTGGCGCTCAACCGCGCCTTCGGCGTGATCTGAAAGGGCATTCCGAAGCGACGGAAGCGGCCGTAGCCGATCGCCGATCGCGTCGGCGTGTAACCGCGGGCGGCATATTGAGCGGCGTCCTCCGTGAGCCCGATCATCACAAGGGTCCAGCGCAGCTGCTCGCCGTAGCGCCACCTCAGAGTCGTGTGCACCGGCAAGGCCGAGTACGCCCACGGACACCCGGGGTCCGTGAAATGCGTGACATCGATCACCGCGTGATCGTTGCAGCTAGTCCGACCGGCGGCAATGAAGGGCGCCTCGAGGGAACCCGGTGCCGTCCACCTTCCGGCAGATGACGAGGGCCTCGACGTAGTCGCGGCGGTAAGGGTCCGGGGCCTCCGCGACGCGCTCCTCCAGCTCGGCCAGGAACTCGGAGAGGAGACCGCGGGCGCGGCCCTCGCCCTCGAGCGCGAATGCACGAAGGAGGAGCGGCTCGCCCCAGGCGGCGACGCTCCGGACGTAGGCCCCCGCGAACACGGCGGGATCGTCGTCCCAGTAGGGGTTGTCGAGGCGGAAGAACTCGGCGCTCTCGAGCTCGAGACCGGCGAAGCGCCCGCCGCGCGACTCGAACGGAGCCCGAATCTCCTCAAGGGTGCGCATCCAGACCGGAACGACGACCGCGGCGACGGTGGCGGCGCCGATTCGCCCCGCGCGGCGCCAGTCGGAGAGCATCCGGTTCATGTTCCCGATGATCTCCACGTAGAGTCCCGTCCGCTTGGGGTCTGGAGCCGGGGAGGCCGGCAGCGCGGCGATCAGCCTGCCGCCCGGAGCGAGCTCGATCGCGCGCATCTCGAGCAGTCGCTGCCACTGGCGCGCCGCGGCCACGCGCCAGGCCCGCCGCTCCGACTCGTCTTCGTGGTCGGGGTAGCCCGGGAAGACCGACCCGGTCGAAGCGAGGCCGGCCGCCTGCGCGATCCAGTGCATCGCCGTGCCGCTGACTGCGACGTGCACGCTCCCGGGCGGCAGGCAGGGAGCCTGCTCGAGGGGGATGCCCGCGAAGCTGATCACCGCGGTCGGGGGTGGACTGTTCGCGAGCGCGCGGCGGCAGGCCTCGCCGTGGGCCTCAGGCGACCCCCAGTGGACCCCCGTTTCGACGTCGGCGACGCCCGGGCCGGCGTCGCCGGGCTCGGGGGTGACGACGACCCCGGGCCCGTCCCCCGCTTCGCCGAACGCATGCCGCACGTGCTCGGCGGCGATCGCCCAAGCGTTCGTCGGCAGATCGATGAGTGCGTAGAGGAGGGGCCGGCCGGCGCGCTCCGCCATCAGGTCGCGGATGAGGCCGTGCGAGTTGACGCCGTCGGCGGCGCCGAGATCGACCACGCGGAGCACCGGCTCATCCGCAAACAGCCGCGCGGCGGCCAACGCGGCCGGGTGGGTCGCCTCGAACGCGGCCCGCTGGGAGAGCGCGTGCCGCCCGTAGTCGTCCGCCATGGTCGATAGCTCGGGGCGATCTGAGGGCGTGGCGCTTCCTTCCGAAGTGTCCCCGTCAGGCGTACTGAAGCTCGTCCTCGCCCGACTCGTCGGCGACGACCTCGCGGCAGGTCGGGCAGAACCAGGCCACCGCGAGCGGCGTCCCGCACGCCTCGTGTCGAGGAGCCTGGCGGCCGCGGGTGTGCCGCTCCGCCCAGGCGGTCAGGAGCCGCAGCGGGACCTCCAGCTCGCGACCGGCGTCGGTCAGCTCGTAGGAGAAGCGCGGCGGGCGGTCCGAATAGGCGGTGGCCGCGACGAGGCCGTGGTCGGCGAGCTTGCGGAGGCGGGCGGAGAGGATGTTCGGAGCGATCCCGTCGATCGCCTCCTCGAGATCGCCGAAGCGCTTCGGGCCGTCGAGCAGCGCCTCGACGACCAGCATCGACCAACGATCGCCGACCGCGATGAGCGCGTCCGCGAGGCCTGTGGGGGTGGTCGCCATGCCGTCCATGCTACCCTGTCCCGTCGCTGTGACTAGCAACTTGCAAGTCAGTACCTACTTGAGTTGACGGAGGGTTTGGGCGTGGAGGCTTCGAGCACACTGACTGACATCGGCGAGCAGCTGCAGACGGCGGCCGACCGCTTCGGCGCGGCGGTCGTCGGCGTCGGGCGCGGCTGGCGGGTCGGGACCGGCGTCGTGATCGGCGCCAACCGGGTGCTGACCGCCGCCAGGCACGCGGGGGAGGGTTCGGCCTCGGTCGCGTTCGCCGACGGCCGGAGCGCCGACGCCGGCCTTGCCGGCGGCGACCGCGAGCTCGGCGTCGCCGTGCTCGAGGTCGACACCGGCGAGATCGAGCCGCTCGACTGGGTCCCGGCGGGATTCGAGCCGGGGATCGGCACCCCGGTCGTGGCCCTTTCGAATCCGGGCGGCCGCGGCCTGCGCGCGACGCTTGGCTTCGTCTCGGCCGCCGAGCGAACCTTCCGCGGTCCGCGGGGACGGCGCCTCGGCGGGGCGATCGAGCATACGGCCGCCCTTCCGCGCGGGTCCGCCGGCGGGCCGCTGCTCGATCTCGAGGGGCGTCTTGTCGGCGTCAACCTGCTCCGCAGCGAGGGCGGGCTGATCCTCGCCCTCGGCGCCGACGGCGGACTCCGCGAGGCGGCCGATCGCCTCGCGCGTGGCGAGGAGATTCGGCGCCCGACCCTCGGGGTGGCGGTCGCGCCCCCGTGGATGGCGCGGAAGATGCGGCGCGCGGTCGGGCTTTCCGAGCGCGAGGGGCTGCTGGTCCGCGCCGTCGAGGAGGGCGGCCCCGGCGACCGCGCCGGCGTCGTCCGCGGCGACCTGATCGTCTCCGCCGCTGGGCGCGATGTCGACGGCATCGACGCCCTGCACCGGGCGATCGACGAGGCGGCGGGCGGGGCTCTCGAGCTGACCGTGCTGCGAGGCGCCGACGAGCACGACCTGCGCGTCGACTTCGCGGAGGCTGGGGCATGAGCCCGGCGACCGAGTCGCGCCCGGCCGCCACCAGCCCGGAACCGCCGCCACCCTCGCCCGCCGATCCCCTCGACGCCTACTCGCGGACCGTGGTCGGCGTCGCCGAGCGGCTCGCTCCATCCGTGGTCAGCCTCCAGGTCACCCGCTCGACCCGGCGCGGTCGCCTCCCGGCGGGCGCCGGCAGCGGCTTGGTCCTCACCCACGACGGCTTCATCCTCACCTCCGCCCACGTCGTCGCTCGCTCCGACGCCCGCGGGCGGGCGGCGCTCACCGACGGACGCGAGCTTCGGTTTGCGGTGGTCGGCCGTGATCGCCTCTCCGATCTGGCGATCGTCCGCGCCGAGGACGGCGAGCTGACCCCGGCCGAGCTCGGCGACGCCGACGATCTGCGGGTCGGCCAGCTCGTCGTCGCGATCGGAAACCCGCACGGGTTCGAGGGCTCGGTGACCGCCGGGGTGGTGTCGGCGCTCGGGCGCGCGCTGCCGGCCCGGGCCGGTCGCGGGCGGGCCGTGCGGCTGATCGACAACGTGATCCAGACCGACGCCGCGCTCAACCCTGGGAGCTCCGGCGGCGCCCTCGCCGACGGCCGCGGACACGTGGTCGGCGTCAACACCGCGCTCGCGGGGATCGGCCTCGGGCTCGCGGTGCCGATCAACACCGCGACGAGGCGGATCGTGGCCGCGCTGATGAGCGAGGGCCGCGTCCGGCGGGCCTACCTGGGGATCGCCGGTGGCCCGCGCCCGCTGCCGCCCCGGGCGGCCTCACGGTGGGGGCGGCGAACGGCCGTCGAGGTGGTCGAGGTGCTGCCGGCGAGCCCGGCGGAGCGGGCGGGCATCCGCCCCGGCGACCTGGTCGTCGACGTCGACGGTCAGGCGACCGAAAGCGCGGCCGACCTCCAGCGGATGATGGTCGCCGAGCTGATCGGGCGGCGGGTGACGGCGAACGTCTGGCGCTCCGGCGAGGAGATCGCCCTCGACCTGGTCCCGGACGAGCTCGACGAGAATGGGGGTCGGTAGCAATGGCCGACGAGGTTCAGACCACGCCGACGCTCTACGAGTGGGCCGGCGGCATGGAGAGCTTCGAGCGGCTCACCGAGGCGTTCTACAAGCGGGTGCGCGCGGACGAGGTGGTCGGGCCGCTGTTCGCGAACATGCCCGACGACCACCCCCACCACGTGGCGATGTGGCTCGCCGAGGTGTTCGGCGGCCCGAAGGCATACACCGAGGAGCTCGGGGGCTATCCGCGGATGCTCTCCAAGCACCTCGGGCTCGCGATCAGCGAGCGTCAGCGGGCCCGCTGGGCCCTGCTCATCGGCCTCGCCGCCGACGACGCCGGCCTCCCGTCCGACCCCGAGTTCCGCTCCGCGTTCGCCGCCTACATCGAGTGGGGGACCCGGATCGCGCTCGCCAACTCCCGGCCCGGCGCCGATCCGCCGCGCGAGGCGCCGGTCCCGCGCTGGGGTTGGGGCGTGGCGCCGCCCGATACCGGCTGAGCGCGGCCGGCCTTCGCCGTCATTCGGCCCACGGGCCGACGCCGCCGATGCGCTCGACCGCGATGTGCGTGATGTAGCCCGGAGGTGGTTCGTCGACCGGCGGGAACTTGACCTCCGGACCGAGGTAGGTGCGGGCCAGCCGCTGCAGCAGCTCCGCCGCGCCGCCCTCGGTGATCCGCGCGCGGCCGTGGACGACCAGGTATTCGGCCAGCCCGATCTCGTTCGTGTTCGCGGTCTCGACCGAGAGGGCGACGCGCGGGTCGCGACGGATGTTCCTGATCTTCCGGTGCTCGGGCAGGTGCCCGGCGACGATCTCGTCGCCGTCGAGCCCGGCCCAGACGATCGAGACCTGCGGGCGGCCGTCGGGATCGATCGTGACCAGGTGCGCGAGCCCAGGGCCCTCGAGCACCTCGCGGGCGGAATCGGGGATCTCCACGAAGCTACTCGACCGTCCAGGTGTCGCCGGAGCGCAGCAGCGAGTCGAGCTCGTCGGCACCGAGGCCCTGGCGGGCGGCCTCGAGGTCGCGCGCGGTGGCCTCGTGGTAGATCGGGCGCTCGGTGTCGCGGAAAACTCCGACCGGGGTCGGCCCGCTCGGCCGCTCGGCGAGGTGGGCGAGGGCGAACGCCTGGCTCGGGTTCGGATCGTGGGCGTCGTGGACGAGGACGGCGTCCTCGCCGACCTCGGCCACGTCGGCGATCCGCAGCCGCCCGCTGGCGTCGCGGACCACCCCGCGCTCCCCCTCCGACCCGAACCGGATCGGCTCCCCGTGCTCGAGCCGGATCTGGTTCGGCTCGCGGCCCTTGCCGCGGACGGCGTCGAAGGCGCCGTCGTTGAAGACGTTGCAGTTCTGGTAGATCTCGACGAACGCCGTCCCGGTGTGGGCGGCCGCGGCGCGCAGGACGTCGGCCTCGTGGTCGCGGTCGGTGTCGACCGTCCGCGCCACGAAGGTCGCCTCGGCGCCGAGCGCCAACGCGAGGGGGTTGAAGGGGTGGTCCTGGGAGCCGAACGGGGTCGACTTGGTGACCTTGCCCTCCTCGCTCGTCGGCGAGTACTGCCCCTTGGTCAGTCCGTAGATCTGGTTGTTGAAGAGCAGGATCTTGATCGGCACGTTGCGGCGCAGGGCGTGGATCAGGTGGTTGCCGCCGATCGAGAGCGCGTCGCCGTCGCCCGTAACCACCCAGATCGAGAGGTCAGGGCGGGCGAGCGCGAGGCCGGTGGCGAGCGCCGGCGCGCGGCCGTGGATCCCGTGCACTCCGTAGGTGTTCATGTAGTAGGCGAAGCGGCCCGCGCAGCCGATCCCGGCGACGAACACGGTTCGCTCGGGCGGCATCCCGAGCTCGGGCAGAAACTGCTGAACGGTGGCAAGGATCGCGTAGTCGCCGCAGCCCGGGCACCAGCGCGTCTCCTGGTCGGAGGCGAAGTCCTTCTTCGTCAGCTCGAGCCCGGCGCCGTTGCCGTTGCCCGCGGCGGGGGCGGCATGCTCGGCGCCGGCGCCGTTGGTCGACCGCCTGTCCGCGCTCACAGCCTCGCCTCGATCAGCTCGTCGAGCTCGGCGGCGAAGATCGGCAGGCCCTCGACCTTGGTGTAGCTCTCGGCGTCGACCAGGAACTCGGCTCTGACGAGCGTCACCAGCTGGCCGGTGTTGATCTCCGGGATCAGCACCCGCGGGTAGCCGCGGAGCACGTCGCCCGTGTTCCGCGGCATCGGGTTGAGGTGGCGCAGGTGGGCGCAGGCGACCTTCCCACCGCGGCGCCGGACGCGGCGGGCGGCCCCGACGATCGCGCCGTAGGTCGAGCCCCAGCCGAGGACGAGGAGGTCGGCGTCGCCGTCGGGATCGTCGACCTCGAGGTCGTCGATCTCGTCGGCGATCCCCGCCACCTTGGCGGCGCGGAGCTCGGTCATCCTGGCGTGGTTGTCGGGCTCGTAGCTGATGTGCCCGGTCTCGTGCTCCTTCTCGAGCCCGCCGATCACGTGCTGGAGGTCCGCGGTCCCGGGCAGCGCCCAGGGCCGCGCGAGGCGCTCGTCGCGGAGGTAGGGCATGAACGAGCCGTCGGCGTTCGGACCGGTCGCAAACGCGGGGTCGATCTCCGGAAGCTCGGCGGCGTCCGGAATCCGCCACGGCTCCGACGAGTTGGCGAGGAACGTGTCGGAGAGCATGATCACCGGCGTCCGGTAGGTGATCGCGATCCGGGCCGCCTCGAGGACGGTGTCGAAGCAGTCCGCCGGGGTGGCGCTGGCGAGCACGGGGAGCGGCGACTCGCCGTGGCGACCATGGATCGCCATCAGCAGGTCGGCGGCCTCGGTCTTCGTCGGCATCCCGGTCGAGGGGCCCGCGCGCTGGACGTCGATCACGATCATCGGCAGCTCGAGCGCGACCGCGAGCCCGACCGTCTCGGCCTTGAGGTCCATCCCGGGGCCGCTGGTCGCGGTCACCGCCAGCTGCCCGCCGAAGGCGGCGCCGAGCGCCATGTTGGCGGCGGAGATCTCGTCCTCGGCCTGGACCGCGCGAACGCCGAACCGGCGCTGGCGTGAGAGCTCGTGGAGCAGCTCCGAGGCGGGGGTGATCGGATAGCTGGCGAGGAACAGCGGCAACCCGCTGCGGATGCTCGCCGCGACCAGGCCGAGCGCCGCGGCGGTGGTCCCGTTGACGGCGCGGTAGGTGCCGGGCTGGGCCGGCGCGGCGGCGACCTCGTAGTGGACGTGGAGGAGCTCGGCGGTCTCGCCGAAGTTGTAGCCGGCGCGGAACGCGGCCAGGTTGGCTTCGACCGTCGCCGGCTTCGAGGCGAACTTCTCCTCGATCCAGCGGGCGGTCGCGTCGGTCGGCCGGCTGTACATCCACGAGACCAGGCCGAGGGCGAAGAAGTTCTTCGAGCGGCCGGCCTCGCGCGAGGAGATCTCGTCGATCCCCTCGGTGGCGCGGACGGTCATCGAGGTCATCGGCACCCGGAACACCTGGTAGTCGTCGAGGGTCCCGTCGTCGAGCGGGTTCGCCTCGTAGGCGGCCTTGCGGAGGTTGGCCTTGGTGAAGCCGTCCTCGTTGACGACGATGATCCCGCCGCGCTCGAGCTCGGGGAGGTTGACCTTGAGCGCCGCCGGGTTCATCGCGACGAGGACGTTCGGCTGGCCGCCCGGGGTGAGGATCTCGCGCGAGGCGAAGTGGATCTGGAACGCGGAGACCCCGGCCAGCGTCCCGGCGGGGGCCCTGATCTCGGCCGGGAAGTCGGGCAGCGTGACGAGGTCGTTGCCGATCAGCGCCGTGACGGCCGCGAACCGGTTCCCTGCCAGTTGGATTCCGTCGCCCGAATCACCCGCGAATCGGACGACGACCCGCTCTTTCTCTTCTAAAACCTTGCTCACTGAAAGTGACTCAGTCGATTGTAAGCAGGCGGGTGGTCGAGCCTCGACCGATAATCGCGCGGTGGGCGGTTGCATGTGGCGGATTCGACCGGCGCGCGAGCCCGATCGCGACCGCGTAGGTCGAGTAACTCGACGCTCGGCGATCCGTCCGGGCGATCTGCGAACATAGGTTCGTGCGATGGGATGACCTGAAGGTCGAGAGAAAGGAGGAGGCTGAGGCGAGGCTGCCCGGCTTCCGCGAGCCCGCTGTGGTCCGCACCTTCGACGCGCCGGAGGCGCTCGGGATTCGTTTCTACGAGATCCGGGCGCGGTCGGCGTTGAACGAGGTGCCGAAGCGGTCGCGGATGCCGTTCCGCTGGACGATCAATCCGTACCGCGGTTGCACCCACGCCTGCTCTAGACCTACTGCTTCGCCCGCCCCACCCACACATACTTAGATTTCGACGCCCGCGAGGACTTCGAGCGCGAGATCGTCGTCAAGGTCAACGCGCCGGAGCTGGTCCGCGCCGAGCTCGAGCGGCCGTCGTGGGGCGGCGACCACGTCGCGCTCGGGACGAACACCGATCCCTACCAGTGGGTCGAAGGCCGCTACCGGCTGATGGAGGGGATCTGGGAGGCGATGCGCGATCAGTCGAATCCGTGCTCGGTGCTGACCAAGTCGCCGCTGCTCTTGCGCGATCTCGGACTGATGAAGGAGATCGCCGCCCGAACCGAGTTCTCGGCGAACCTCTCGATCCCGACCCTCGAGGAGAAGGCGTGGCGGGCGACCGAGCCGCACACCCCGCACCCGCGGAAGCGGATCGAGGCGGTCGCCGAGCTGAAGCGCGCCGGGATCAGGACCGGGGTCTTGATCGCGCCGCTGATCCCGGGCGTGAACGACGCGCCCGAGCAGGTGGCGAAGCTCGTCGAGCTCGTCGACGAGGCGGGGGCCGACTCGATCGGCGGCATCGGGCTCCACCTCCGCGGCGAGGTGCGCGAGATCTGGTTCGACTGGCTCCGCGAGCACCGCCCGGATCTGATCCCCCGCTACGAGGAGCTCTACGCGCGCGGCGCCTACCTGCCGACGTCCGAGCGCGACCGCCTCGCGGCGCTGGTCCGACCGGAATCGCCGAGCAGCGTTCCGGCCCGACGGGCGGTTCCGCGCGGCCGCTCCGAGGACGCGCCAGAGGGCGAACGGGACGAGCAGCCCCGGCAGCCATCGCTGTTCTGACGCTCAGCGCCCGACTCGCTGCTCCGCCTCGAGCTCTTGGGCCAACGCCAGCGTTCGCGCGTCGACTGCGGCCCGCTCGAGTCGGTAGGACCGCGCGAGCTCGGCGATGATCGCGGTCTCGACGTCCCCGAGCGTGACCCCTGGCACCTCGTCCTCGACGGCGCCGACGGTGCCCGGGTCCCAGGCGAGCTCGAGCGCCTCGTAGACCGGCTCGAGCACACTCCGCAGCAGATCCGAGCCAGTGACGACGATGACGACGCCGACGTGCGCGCCGCCGCTGATCAGGCGCTGGCCGATGCCCACGAGCTTGGTCTCTCCACGGGCGTTGACGCTCCAGGCGCCCGGGCAGTACTCGCCGGGAACCTCGCCGACCCGCGCGTCCACGCCGAGCCCGCGGAGCGCCGCAACGACGGTCGCCGAGACCTCCTCGAAGCGCTCGCGCGTGGTTCGCGCCGGAGTCGCGGTCCGCCACGATCGGGCGAGGGCGAGCGTGCCCTCGTGGAAGGCGGCGGCCCGCCCGCCGGCGAGGCGCAGCACGGGCTCGAAGCCGAGCCGGCGCGCGGCGGCCGTCGCCCGCGCGAAACCGGGTGCGAGTCGGTCCTGCCTGGCGAACGCCAGCTCCCGCCCGGGCCGATGAAGCCTGACCATCGGCGACAGCTCGCCCGCCGCCACTCGGCCGAGGATCGCCCGTGAGACCGCAGTCCCGAACGCCGGCCGGTCGGGGAAGGACTCGGTGAGGAGCCGCAGCGCCTCGGGCGAGGGGTGATCCGACCTCACCGCGGTCTCAGGCGTCGCCGGCCCGGAGCTCGGCGCGCTTGATCTTCCCGCTCGCGGTCTTCGGGAGCTCGTCGGCGAACTCGACGATCCGCGGGAACTTGTAGGGGGCGGTGGTCCGCTTGACGTGCTCCTGAAGCTCGCGGGCGAGCTGCTCGGAGGGCTCGCCGTCGCGCAGCACGACCACCGCGCGGACGACGGCGCCGCGCTCGGCGTCGGGGGCCGGGACCGCCGCCGCCTCGGCGACGCGCGGGTGGGCGACCAGCGCCGACTCGACCTCGAACGGTCCGATCCGGTAGCCGGCGGAAACGATCAGGTCGTCGCGGCGGCCCTCGTAGAAGAGGTAGCCGTCCTCGTCGACGCGGACGGCGTCGCCTGTCGGCCACCACTCCCCGTCGAAGCGGCGACCGTCGACGTAGCCGCTGAAGAAGGTGGGGCAGGTCGAGGCCCGCACCTGGAGCTCCCCGCCCTCGAGCCGGACCTCGATCCCGGGCAGCGGGCGCCCCATCGACCCGTCGCGGACCGGCTCGCCGGCCAGGTTGCCGGTCACCTGCCCCGTCTCGGTCTGCCCGTAGCCGTCGGAGATCTCGATCCCGAGCGCGCCCCGGAAGGCGTCGATCACCTCCGGGTTGAGCGGCTCGCCGGCCGACACCATCCGCCGCAACGCGGGCAGCGGGCGGAGCTCGGTGCGCTTGGCGAGCATCCGGTATTCGGTCGGCGCCTGGCAGAGCACGCTCACCCCCTCGCGCTCGCAGATCTCGAGCCGCTCGGCGGGCTCGAAGCGCCCCTCGTGGATGAGCGCGGCCGCCCCGCACAACCAGGGGGCGACGAATACGTTGCGCGCCGACTTCGACCACCCGGTGGCGGTGGTGCACCAGACGAGTTCGCCGTCGCGGGCGCCGAGCCAGCGGGTCGCCTGGAGGCGCTGGCCGGTCAGATAGCGCTGGGCGTGGACGGCGCCGCGCGGCTCGCCCGTGGTCCCGGAGGTGAAGACGATCAGCGCCGGATCCTCGCGGCCGAGATCCGCGGGCTCGACCGGCGGCTCCTGCGGGCGCTCCTCGTCCATCACCAGTGCGACCTCGGCCAAGGTCATCGTCGGGATCCCCTCCGGCAGCTCGCCGAGGAGGTCCTCGTCGCCGACGCAGAGCGCCGGCGCGGTCGCCGCGACCCGCTGCTCGAGGTCCCGGCGGCGAAGTTGCGAACTGCAGGGCAGAGCGACGGCCCCCATCCGCCAGCAGGCGAGCAGCGTCAGCGCCCACTCGATCCGGTTGCCGACGAGGGTCATCACGACCTCCCCGCGCCGGACCCCGCGGGCGGCGAGCGCCCCCGAGAGGCCGGCGCTGCGGGCGATCAGCTCGCCGAAGTGCCAGGTCCGGCGATCGCCGGCGCGGTCGATCGTGACCAGCGCCGGTTTCGAGGAGGGGAACCGCTCGAGCACGTCGTCGATGAAGTTCACGGCCGCGATTCTGCCGCAGAGAAGGCCCGCTTCGTTTTCGCTTCGGAGCGCACGGGAACCTGAAACGGCGATGCTCGCGATAGGGATAGTCGCGGTGCTGGCCGCCTCCGCCGCCTACAACGCCGGCGTCGTCCTCCAGGCGCTCGACGCCCGCGAGGAGCCGGAGAGGAGCGGCCTTCGGCTCGAGTTGCTGCTCCGCCTCCTGCGCCGACGTCGCTGGCTGTGGGGGACGGCGCTCAGCCTCCTCGCCTTTCCGCTCCAGGTGCTGGCCTACGCGAACGCTCCGCTCAGCGTCGTCCAGCCGGGCCTCGCCGTCGGCCTCGTCCTGGTCCTCTTCCTCGGCTCGCGGTACATGGGCGAGCAGGTTCAGCGCCGCCACTACGCCGCGGTCGTCGCGATCGTCGCCGGGGTCGCGATCATCGCCGCCACCGGCCCGCAGCATCGCCAGCCCGATCGCGGCGGGCTGATCCAGGCGGCCGTGATGGGCGCCCTCGCGGTGGGGATCGTCGCCCCCTACGTGCTCCGCCGGCGAATGCCCGCCTATGCCGCGATACTGACCGCGAGCGCCGGGATCGCGTTCGCCTGGAGCGACATCGCCACGAAGCTCTTCGGCGACGGCGTCAACGGCGACCGGTTCGGGATCGCCGGGCTCTGGCTGGCGGCGGTGATCGTCTCGGCGATCGTCGCGACGCTGACCCTGATGACCGCGTTCCAGCACGCGCAGGTGAGGAAGGTGGTGCCGGCGGTGTTCGCGGTCGAGACGGCGCTGCCGATCGTTCTGGCGCCGCTCCTCCTGCAGCACAACGGCGGCATGAACTCAGGCGACATCGGACCGATCGCGGGCGGGCTCGCGCTCGTCATCGGCGCGATCATCACGCTGGCCGGGAGCGCCCAGGTCTCGTGGGCGATGGCGCCGAGCCGGGCGTCCCACCGCGCCCGCGAGCTCACCGGGCGAGCAGCCAGCGGAGCCCGAAGCCGAACAGCGCAAGTCCGGCGACGAGCGCGACCGAGGCGAACACCAGCGGCCAGTTCCGCCGCAGCCAATCCCCGCCACGACGCAGGAACTGCTCCGCCCGCGGCCCCCCGAACGCAACCGCGGCGATGATCGCCAACAGCGGGGCGATGAAGACCACGTTGAAGAGCCCGACCAGGGCGATCTGCCGGACCAGGCCGAGCCCGGAGCCGATGATCGCCGCCAGACTGGCGAAGTAGGGGAAGGCGGTCGGGAGCTCGGCGGCGCAGAGCGTGGCGCCGAGCGCCCAGGCATGTCCGCTCCGAAGGTCCGTCCCGCGTACGCCGCCGATCGCGGCGAGGCGTGTGCGGCCGAGGAATAGCCCGATCGCGATCCCGACCAGGACCACGCCCGCGACGAGCTCGACGACGTGCCGGGCGAGCGGCCCGGGCCGTGAGGCCAGCGTCACGATCAGGTCGCCCGGACCGACCACGATCAGGACGCCGACGACGACGTTGACGAGGAAGAAGGCGAGGGTGAACTCGGCGACGCGGCGAACCGGGCTTCTCACCGTCGCCAGGTAGATCGCGGGCCCGACCGTCGCCGGGTTCGCCGAGTCGGCGAGCGCGATCCAGAACAGCACGATGGCGAGCTTCAGCACCGCGCGATCCTCGCCTATCGGGCGGCGGCCCGGCCCCGGCGGTCGCCGGCTCAGCGGCGTAGCTCGCTGCCGTCGTAGAGCTTTCGCACGACGACCGTCCCCGATGGGGCGGCCTCGATGCAGAGCTCGCAGAGCACGCACTCGTCGAGGTTCTGGTCGACGATCCCGACCGTCGTGCCGTCGAAGGAGAAGATGTCGACCGGGCAGACCTCGGCGAGCTTCGGCGCGATCTCCGGATCGCGGGCGATCCCGTCGTCGACGTCGACCTCGATGAAGACGCCATGGTGGGTCTCGGCGTGGACCGGCCGGCTCACACGCGTGCTCCCAGCCTCTCCTTCACCGTCCCCGGGATCTCATCGATCCGTTCCACGACGGGGATCCCCGCCGCCTCGAGGCGGGCGATCTTCTCCGTCGCGGTGTCCTGGATGCCCTCGACGATCGTCCCCGCGTGCCCGAAGCTCATCCCCTTCATCTCGTCGGAGTCCATGAAGCGGCCGGCCATGAACGCCACGATCGGGAGCCGGGAGGCGCTCTCGGTCACCCACTCGGCGAGCTGTGCCTCCATTCGCCCGCCGGGCTCGGTGTAGATGACGATCGCCTCGGTCTCGGGGTCGGCCTCGAACAGGGGCATCAGCTCGGCGTAGGTCGAGCCGATGATCGCGTCGCCGCCGATCGAGACCGCCGTCGAGACGCCGAGCCCGGCCGCGGTCAGGGTCGAGGAGATCTCGGTCGTCATCCCCCCCGACCGCGACATCACCCCGATCGGGCCGCGCGCGTAGGCCTTCCGCGCGTCCTTGGCGGGGCCGCCGATGCCGCCCATCTTGCAGACGTCGGGGACGATCACCCCGAGGCAGTTCGGGCCGATGATCCGGGCGCCGCGCATCCCGGCCAGCTCGACCATCTCGGCCACGTCGCGGCGCGGGATCCGCTCCGTGACGACGACGATCAGGCCGATCCCGTTCTCGATCGCCTCGAAGACGGCGTCCTTGGTGAAGGCGGGGGGGACGGTGACCACCGAGCCGTCGATCGGGCCCCCGTGATGAGCGACCGCCTGGGCGACGGTGTCGAACACGGGGACGCCATGGACGTCGCGGCCTCTGCGCCCCGGCGTCACCCCGCCGACCACCTTCGACCCGTAATCCAGGCACTCGCGGGTCAGGTTGACCGCCTCGCGGCCGGTGATGCCCTGGACGATGAAGGTGAAGTCGGAGCTGAGAAGGATGGACACCTCACCTCACCATCCCTCGGGCATGTGGCATGCGGCAGGTGGCATGTCGACGACTCGACTCCACCTGCTACCTGCCACCTGCCGCCTGCCCATCCTGGATCTTCGCCACCGCCCGGCCAGCCGCCTCCCACATCGAAACCGACCGGTCGCAGTAATCGACCCCGTAGCGGTCGAGGATCTTGAACCCCTCCTCCTCCCAGGCGCCCGGGATGCGGAAGATGGCGATCGCTTCGCCGGGATCCCTGCCGAGCTCGAGACAGGCCTTGATCACCCCGCGGGCGACG
>JBKPNB010000115.1:0-6875 GCA_046732395.1 Actinomycetota bacterium
ACCGAGTACCAACCCTACGGCGTCCGCCACTTCCTCCGCGACGCCGCGCCGGAGGGCGCGTCCGAGCTCCGCCGCCACCTCGACCCGCTGCTCTCGGGGCGCGGGCTGCCGAAGGGCACCTACGCCGACACCGACCGCTTCGAGCTCGGCCCGCTGATGCGCTACCGGACCCTCGTCCTCCGCCGCTCACCGGCCCAGAGCCGGCCGCCGTCGCCCTACCGCCTCACCTGGCGCGGTCACTACTACGAGGTCTGGCAGCGGCCGCCGGGGACGAGGGGCGCGGTGCTCGATCGCCTCGGGCTCGGACAGGGCGTCGACCCCGCCGGCGTGCCGAGCTGCTCGGCGGTGCTGCGGCTCGCGAGGCGGGTCCCGCCGGGCGGCTCGCTCGTTGCCGTCCCCCGGCGGCCGGTCGAGGCGTTCGCGCTCGGATCGCTGCCCCATCCGCCGAGCTGGACGGTGCCGGGCTCGCAGACGACGCTCGTCCCGGACGGGGCGGGGACGATCCGCGCGCGGGTGCGGATCGCGCGCCCCGGCGTCTACGGGCTCTGGCTCGAGGGCGGCGTCCGCCCGCAGGTCGACCTGCTGATCGACGGCCGGGTGGTGAACTCGGTCCGCGGCGAGCTCGAGAACCTCGGCCAGTACGTGGAGCTCGGCGCCGCGCCGCTGCGCCCGGGCATCCACCGCGTCGAGATCCGCTTCCACGGCTCCGATCTCGTCCCCGGGAGCGGGGGCAATGCGGGGCCGATCGGTTCGCTGGTGGTGGGCTCGCAGGACACCGCCGACACGAAGGTCGTCCGCCTGCCGCGCTCGCGGGCGCGGGAGCTATGCGGACGTCGCTGGGACTGGATCGAGGTCATTCGGCCACAGCGCTGAAGCGCCCTGAAGGAATGGGGTGACGGAGGATCAAGCCGACACCAGAAGGGAGGCCGGGCACGGCGCCCGACCTCCCTTCATTGCTATGTGTGCTGAGGGTCTGCCGTCAGCTGCCGAATACGAAACCGTGGAGTAGGCAGGTGCCCTGATTGTTGCTGTCCTCTTCGGTGTACGTGAAGTGGACAAACCTCCCATCACCGCCGATGTAGCGACCCTGTCCGACCTCGTCGGAGTGGCTGAACTGCGGCAGTGTGAACGTGTCGCCGACGTTGAACGTGTCGTCGAAGTTCTGGGCGTCGGTTGCACTGCTCGCGTCCCGCGAGACGGCCGAGATCTCGCCGTCGTTGACGGACGTCCTCGCCGCCGTCGTCACGTCGCCCCCGGTGCAGCTAGCAAGGATCTGCAGTCCGTCCACTTCAAGGATCACCTGGTTGCCGAGCGGACTGTTGCCGATCAGGCTGAACTTGCGGACCGTGATGCCACCAACCGTCATAGCGTTGTTCGCGTTCGTCGCGTTGTCTGCACTCGTCGCGTGGTTCGCGTTCGTCGCGTTCGTCGCGTTGGTCGCGTTGGTCGCGTTGTCCGCCTGCGCGGCGCTCGGAACCTTGCCGAGGGTCGATTCCTTGACCTGCTTGCCGGTAACGGTGTCCGGCTTCAGTTTGCCGCCGGGGATGGACTTTGACTTCATCTGCCTGCCGGTGAGGGTGTGGTCCTTCAGTTTGCCGGCGCCGATGGTGTGCCCCTTGAGCTTCTTCCCGGCGACCGAGTGGTCCTTTAGCCGCGAGCCGGAAATCTTCGACGCGGCATAGCCGATACCGCCGGCAATCGCGAACACGAGCGCGATCGACGCGACGATCAAGGCTGGCGACGGCAGTCGCCGAATCCTCGTGATCATCTGAACCCCCTGTTGGTTCGGTTTCCCCCGCCGCGCTGCGACCTGATCAGCCGCGGCACTTCGGGCTGAAACATCCGCGCCCCCATCGGGGCGTCCTGCAAACCGACCCTATCCGCACCGCCAGCGCGGTGTCAAGGGGGCCGACGAGGAGGGCCATCCGGACCGCCAAACACGGAAGCTTAGTTCGCTAAACTAACTACATGATCGCGAACGGGATCGAAACGCCGCTTCCCGAGGCGGGTGCGGATGACGAGCGCCTCGTCGCCGTCGCCGCGCATCTTCGCCTGGCGATCACCCGCACCGCCCGGCGGCTCCGGCAGGAGGCCGGCCGCGAGCTGAGTCCCTCGCAGATCTCGGCGCTGGCCACGATCGAGCGACACGGGCCGCTGACGCCGAGCGAGCTGGCCGACCGCGAGCGGGTGACGCGCCCGACGGCCACCCGCGTCGCCGCCAAGCTCGAGGAGATGGGGACGATCGCACGGACCGCTGACCCCGCCGACGCCCGCAGCTCGCTGCTTCAGATCACGGCCAGGGGCCGCGCCCTCCTCGGCAGGCTGCGGCGGCGGAAGACCGCCTACCTGGCGCAGCGCCTCAGCGCGCTAGACCCGGAGGAGCTCGCGACGCTCGAGCGAGCCTCGGACCTGCTCGAGCGGATGCTGGAGGGTGAGCGGTCTTGACGGCCGCGCTGCGCCGCTCGTTCAGCTCGCTGGCCGTCCCCAACTACCGCCGCTACTTCACCGGCCAGGTCGTCTCGGTATCCGGGAACTGGATGCAGATGGTGGCCGAGGCGTGGCTGCTGCTCACCCTGACCGGGAGCGGCGTCGCGGTCGGCGCCTTGACCGCGGCGCAGTTCGCGCCGTTCCTGCTGTTCGCCGCCTGGGGCGGGGTGATCGCCGACCGGATTCCGAAGCGGCGCCTGCTGATCTTCACGCAGGCGGCGATGGCGACCCCGGCGCTGTTCCTGTTCGCGGTCACCGTCGCCGGGGTGGTTGCGCCGTGGATGGTGTTCGCCACCGCCTTTGCCCGCGGCTCGGTCAACTCGATCGACAACCCGGCCCGCCAGAGCTTCGTGATCGAGATGGTCGGCGCCGACCGCGTCGTCAACGCGGTCAGCCTCAACAGCGTCATCGTCCAGTCCTCGCGGATCCTCGGGCCGGGGATCGCCGGCGCCGTGATCGCGCTGTTCGGGGTGGCGCCGTGTTTCGCCGTCAACGCCCTGACCTTCGCCGTGATGATCGGCGCCCTGCGGGCGATGCGCCCCGAAGAGCTGCGGCCGGCACCGGTCACGAAGCACGAGCGCGGCGCGATCCGGGCCGCGCTCGGCTACGTCGCGCGGACCCCGGCGCTGGCGATCCCGCTGGCGATGATGGCGCTGGTCGGGACGCTCGCCTTCAACTTCCAGACGGTGCTGCCGCTGCTCGCGCATTTCACCTTCGGCGGCGGCGCCGACGCCTATGCGGTGCTGCTCGGGGCGATGGGCATCGGGTCGATCGCCGGCGCGCTCGCGAACGGCGCCCGCGGGCGGACCGGCCCGCGCCTGCTGGTCGCGTCGGCGCTCGGCTTCGGCGCCTTCGGCCTGCTCGCCGCCGCCGCGCCCAGCTTCCCGCTCGAGGTCGCGGCGCTGATCCCGCTCGGTGCCGCCAGCATCACCTTCGCCGCCGGCGTCAACTCGCAGCTCCAGCTCGAGGTCGAGCCGGCGATGCGCGGCCGGGTGATGGCGCTCTACTCGATCGTCTTCCTCGGCTCGACTCCGCTCGGGGGGCCGCTCACCGGCTGGCTCTCCGAAGCGATCGACCCCCGCGCCGGGCTGATCCTCGGCGGCCTCGCGGCGCTGACCGCGGGAGTCGGCGCCTGGTTCGCGTTCGCCCGGCTGCACCCCACGCGCGAGCGCAGGGCGGGCGGCGGCGGCCCACGCGAGGAGCGCGTCCTCGGCGAGACGGTCTTCGCCCGCGCGCGCCGCCGAGAAGTCGAGCCGAGCTGAGCCGTTCTACCGCGAGTGGAACGCGGGCCCGACTTTCCGCGATCTCATGGATCGCCGGTTCGCCGCTGACACCGCATGACACGAGGCCCCCGCACCTGGATCCGATCCGGCGAGCGGCTCACGGAGAGGCGCCGGAGATGCCTGCTTCATCGAGTGAGAGGCCGGGCGCTGGGCCCGGCCTCTCGATACTCGCTTTGCGGTTGCTAGACCGGACTAGCCGAGGGCCTCGCCCTGGAAGTAGCAGCCGGTTCCATCGCCCGGGACGTGCTCCGTGTCCAGGGTGAACTCGTAGACGGAAACGCCACCAGAGCCGTCTTCGGGGCTCGCGATGACCTTCCACATCCCCTCGGTCTCACCGTTGAGCGTGACTGTAATCCCATTGATGCCGAGGTTGGTGTTGTTGAAACTCTGCTCAGCCAACGTGCCTTCCGCGGAGCCAGACCACCCCGGACCGCTTTGGTTGCTCGAGAAGCGGAACACCTGGTAGTAGACGTCCTCCGTCAGGTGAATGTAGGCCCGCTGGCAAACACCGTTGTGACTCGCTGGCGCATTAAGCGTGGTGGTGCCAGCGCCGACCGTGCCGACTGCGTCCGGCCCCAGCACCCTCTCGAATCCCTGGCCGGCGCCTGGCGGACCGGCGGGACCCTGCGGACCCTGCGGACCCTGCGGACCGGGGGGGCCGTTGTGCACGGTGAACCCGAGGTCCCTCCTCTTCAGCGAGTGGTCCTTGACCTTCCCGCTGCCGACGGAGTTCCCGTGGAGCTTCTTGTCCGTTACCGCATGGTCCTTGATCCGATTGGTGCCGATCTTCGAGGCGGCGTAGCCGATCCCGCCGATCGCGAAGAACACCGCGATCGCTGAGATAACTACGGCTGGCGACGGTCGAAACCGACTCAACCTACTTCTCATAAGGGGCTTCCCCCTGCATTCGGGCCGGAGGTGAGCCCCCGGCTGGTTTACTCCCAACCGACCCTTTCCGCCATAACCCGCGTGGCCGCAAGGTTCGGCTGGACCTGCAAACCGACCCTCTCACACGCAAACCCGCCTTGTCAAGGGCGGCGCACCCAGGCTCCCAGGCTTGGACCAATCATCGAAGTCCGTGGATCAGCAGCCAAGCTCGGGCCTGGCTATCCGCCCGCGCGGGGGCCGGCGGAGCCCGCGGCTATCGTAAGTCGCGGTGTCCGAGTTCGAGCTCAATCACGCCTACACCGCGACCGCCGACCAGCCGAAGGCCATCTCGTCGCTGACCGACGGGGTCGAGTCCGATGAGCGGTTCCTGACCCTGCTCGGGGCCACCGGCACCGGCAAGACGTTCACGATGGCCGGGGCGATCGAGCGGCTCGGGCGGCCGGCGCTGGTCATCGCCCACAACAAGACGCTCGCCGCCCAGCTCTGCAACGAGTTCCGCGAGTTCTTCCCCGAGAACCGCGTCGAGTACTTCGTCAGCTACTACGACTACTACCAGCCCGAGGCCTACGTCCCGGCGCAGGACCTCTACATCGAGAAGGACTCGTCGATCAACGACGAGATCGACCGTCTCCGCCACTCGGCGACGGCGGCGCTGCTCGCCCGCCGCGACGTGGTGATCGTCGCCTCGGTCTCGTGCATCTACGGGATCGGGTCGCCGGAGCTCTACCGCCGGCAGATGCAGCTCTTCAAGGTCGGCGAGTGGATCGACCGCAACACCCTGTTCCGGAAGCTGGTCGGGATGCAGTACCAGCGCAACGACACCGTGCTCAGCCGCGGCACCTTCCGGTCGAAGGGCGAGGTTCTCGAGATCTTCCCCGCCTACGCCGAGACCGCCTACCGGATCACGCTGTTCGGCGACGAGGTCGAGCGGATCCAGCACTTCGACCCGCTCACCGGCGAGATCCTCGACGAGATCGACCACGTCGCGGTCTGGCCGGCGACCCACTACGTGACCGAGGAGGAGACGCTCGAGCGGGCGGTCGTCGAGATCCGCAACGAGATGAACGAGCGGCTCGCCTGGTTCGAGGAGCGGGGCAAGGAGCTCGAGGCGCACCGGCTCCGGCAGCGGACCGAGTACGACATCGAGATGCTGAAGGAGCTCGGCTTCTGCTCCGGGATCGAGAACTATTCGCGCATCCTCGACGACCGCGAGCCCGGGAGCCCGCCGCACACCCTGATCGACTACTTCCCGGACGACTTCATCGTCTTCGTCGACGAGTCGCACCAGACGATCCCCCAGCTCGGCGGGATGTACGAGGGCGACCGCTCGCGGAAGCAGACCCTGGTCGACTTCGGGTTCCGGCTGCCGTCGGCGATCGACAACCGGCCGCTCCGCTTCGACGAGTTCTTCGACCGGGTGGGGCAGATGGTGATGGTCTCGGCGACCCCCGGGGAGTTCGAGCGCGCCTCCTCGGCGCGGATCGTCGAGCAGATCGTCCGCCCGACCGGCATCGTCGACCCCGAGGTCGAGGTGCGGGCGACGCGCAACCAGATCGACGACCTGATGGAGGAGGTGCGGCAGCGGGCCGAGTCCGGGGAGCGGGTGCTGGTGACGACGCTGACCAAGAAGATGGCCGAGGACCTGACCGGCTACCTGCTCGAGCACGGGTTCCGGGTCCGCTACCTGCACTCCGAGGTCGACACCATCGAGCGGATCCAGATCGTCCGCGACCTCCGGCTCGGCGAATACGACGTGCTGGTCGGGGTCAACCTCCTCCGCGAGGGCCTCGACCTGCCGGAGGTGTCGCTGGTGGCGATCCTCGACGCCGACAAGGAGGGATTCCTGCGCGGCGAGACGAGCCTGATCCAGACGATCGGCCGCGCCGCCCGCAACGTCCGCGGCCGGGTGCTGATGTACGCCGACCGCGAGACCGAGGCGATGCGGGTGGCGATCGCCGAGACCGACCGCCGCCGCGAGATCCAGCTCGCCTACAACCGCGAGCACGGGATCACGCCCGAGACGGTGCAGAAGGGGATCTCCGACATCTCCGATTTCCTCGCGATGGAGTCCCGCGCCGTACCCGCCCGTCGCCGGCGGGCGCTGAGCCGCGATGGCGAGCCGATCAAGGGCCCGGGCGAGCTCGAGAAGCTGATCGTCGAGTTCGAGGAGGAGATGCTCGCCGCCGCCGACGACCTCCGCTTCGAGGAGGCGGCCCG
>JBKPNB010000116.1:0-10482 GCA_046732395.1 Actinomycetota bacterium
GTGCCCGCCGCGCCCGCTCCTGCTCCCGCGCCCGCCCCCGCTCCGGCCCCGGCGCCGCTGCCGGCTCCCGCGGAGCTCGCGGCCCCGGTCCCGGAGCCGAAGATCTTGGCCGCGATCAGCTTCTTCAGCATCCACAGCGAGAACACCGGCGCCATCCCGGCGAGCGCGCGGGTGCTCGAGCGCAGCTCGGATCGGTAGCGGCCGCAGCGCTCGCACTTGCGGACGTGCTGGCGGGTCGCGCCGTCGAGCTTTCGCAGCCCCTCCGCGGCCTCGGCGAGCTCGAGCCGCACGTCGCCGCAGTCGAGGACGCGCGCCTCGCTCGCCTCGGCGAGCGACATCCGCGCCCGCACCAGGAGCGACTTCACCGCCGCCAGCGTCGTCCCCATCGCCTCGGCGATCTCCTCGTAGGAGAGATCGTCAATCTCGCGAAGAACGAGTGCGGTCCGCTGCGTCTCCGGCAGCTCGGCGACGTCGGTGAAGATCGCCCGCAGCTCCTCGCGCCGCTGGACGTGCTCGACCGTGGAGCCGTTGTTGTCCGGGTGGGCATCGATCGAGTCGGTCCCCTCGGCGACCGGGCGCCGCAGGTGGTTGAGGCAGCGATTGCGCGCGATCCGGTAGAGCCACGGCCGGACGTTGATCGGCCGGGAGTCGGCGAGCATCGCCGCGTGGGCGGCGACGAACACGTCCTGGAGAACGTCCTCGGCGTCCTCGCTCGACCCCAGCATCCCGCGGCAGAAGGCGAGCAGCCGCGGCTGGTAGCGGTCGAAGAGGACCTCGAAGGCGCGATCGTGGTGCACGCGGATCAGCGCGACGAGCCGGTCGTCGCCCTGAAGGCGCAACAGCGGCGAGCGCCGCCCGAGCAGCCGGTAGCGACTCGCGTGTGTGAGGGCGGAGGCCTCCATCCCTTGACCAAAGGACACCGTACCGGCGCCGAAGTTGCGCTGCAATCCCGCTGCGTGCGTGTCAAGCGGCGCTTAAGGCGCCTAAACGTATGCCCGGGGCGGGATTCGAACCCGCAAGCCCTCGCGGGCAGCAGCTTTTAAGGCCACCTGACTTCACCAGCTTGTCAACCCGGGCTCGACGCCATCGTAGCCGCGCCCCGGGCGTCCCTTCCAGGCTAGGAGCCGGTCGTGCGGACGACGCGGACGTTGAAACGAGGGCTCCCCACCGCCCGCATGATCGATACCCAGAGCAGCACGTACGCCTCCATGCCGCGGGCGGCGGTCAGGTCGCCGAGGTCGATGATGTCGCCCGACAGCCAGCCGAAGGTCTCGAGGATCTCGATCACCCGGGCCTTCGCGGCTCGTTCGTTGCCGCAGACGAAGAGGTTCGTCTCCTCACCGAGCGAGGCGGGGTCGACCATCACTTCCGAGTTCACGGTGTTGAGCGCCTTCACCACCTGCGCGTCGGGGTGGGCGCGCTGAATCTGCTCCGCCAGCGAGTCCTCGCTGGTGACATCCACCGCGAGTCGAAGCGACCCTGTCGACCAGTCGAGCGGGATCGCGATGTCCCAAAGCACCTTGCCGGCCAGGTTCTCCGCGCCGGCGCCCTCCAGCGCCGCGAGCGACGCCGCGCCCGCCGTGGCGTTAACCACCAGCTCGCCGAACGCCGCGGCGTCGGCGAACGATCCCTCGCTCGCCCCCTCGCCGGCCTCGGCGACCCACGCCGTGGCCGCCTCGCCGCCGGGGATGCGCGAGCCGAGCTTCACCTCGTGGCCGACCTCGACCAGCTTCGCGCCGACCGTGCGGCCGACGCCGCCGGTGCCGAGGACGCCGATCCTGCTCACTCCGCGGGCGATCCTACGGCAGTTCAGAAATCGGCGGAAACGGGGAAGATGGTCGCCATGACGACCGGGATCGAAACGCCGACGATCACCCTCGGTCGCTCGGGCCTGGAGGTGTCGCGGATCGCGTTCGGGACCTGGCAGCTCGGCGGCGACTGGGGAAACTTCGACGAGCGCGAGGCAAGCGAGGCGATCCGCCACGCCCGCGCCGTGGGGATCAACTTCTTCGACACGGCCCAGGCCTACGGCTACGGCGAGTCGGAGCGGTTGCTCGGCAGCGCGCTGCGCGACCAGCTGCGTTCCGACCGCGATCGGCTCGTCATCGCCACCAAGGGCGGGCTGCGGATCGACGAGGAGAAGGGGCAGGTCCGGGACTCGAGCCCCGGGTGGATCCGCAGCGGCGTCGAGTCGAGCCTTCGCCAGCTCGGGATCGATCGCATCGACCTCTACCAGATCCACTGGCCCGACCCGCAGACGCCGTTCGCGGAGACCGCCGGGACGCTGAAGGAGCTCATCGACGAGGGCAAGATCGCCCACGTCGGCGTCTCGAATTTCGACGCCGCCGAGATTGAGGAGCTCTCGCGGACGCTGCCGGTGGAGACGCTCCAGCCGCCCTACCACCTGTTTCGGCGCGACGTCGAGGACGAGATCCTTCCCTACTGCGCCGCGAGCGACATCGGGGTCCTCGTCTACGGGCCGCTCGCCCACGGCCTCCTGACCGGGGCGATCACCGAGGACACCGAGTTCGGCGACGACGACTGGCGCTCGAAGAGCGAGCTCTTCCGGGGCGAGACGCTGCGGGGGAACCTCGCGGTTGCGGGCCGCCTCGACGAGATCGCCCGCCGCCGCGGCTGCAAGCTCAGTCAGCTCGCGATCGCCTGGACGCTCGCCAACCCGGCGGTCCACGTGGCGATCGTCGGCACCCGCAACGCCGCCCACATCGCCGACGCGGTGGCCGCCGCCGACATCGAGCTCAGCGCCGACGAGCTCGCCGAGATCGACCGGATCATCGGGGAGGCGACCCCGGCGCCGGGGCCGACCCCGGACAGCGTCTGAGCCGACAGGGGGAGGGTCGATGCGGGCCGTCGTCGGGGTGGTTCTCGCGGCCGGGGGCCTGGCGCTCGTCGGCTACGGCATCGTCGGCATCGCCGGCAAGGGGTCGTGCGACGAGCGGATCAGCCACGGCGGGGAGCAGGTCGGCGCCAACTGCGAGGGAGGGACGGGAAGCAAGATCGCGGAGATCGTGGGCGGCGCGTTCGTGTGCTTCGGGGGCCTCGCCCTCTACGCCAACGGCCGCCGCCGCCGGCCGCCCGAAGGGGAAACGGCGTCGCCCGGGAGCGTGGTCGGGGTCGAGCCGCTCGGCCACGCGCGCAGCTTCACCGGCGCGCGGGACTACCTGATCACTGTCGATCTCGGCGGCGAGGTGCTGGAGATCAAGGCGGGCTTCAAAGATGGCCAGGTCCCGGCCACCGGCTCGAGCGTGAGCGTCCGCCGCCGCGGCAAGCGGGCGACGATCGATCCGCGCACGCCGAGTTAGCCGGCGATCCGCAGCGAGACCGATCCGAGCGCGCCGAAGTCGGCCGTCACCTCGTCGCCCGGCGCCACCGGGACCTGTACGACATTGCCGGTGATCACGACCTCGCCGGCGCGGATCCGCTCGCCGGCGCCGGCCAGGACCCGGGCGGCGGCCGCGAGCCGGGGCGCGAGCTCCTCGGGCACACTCGCCGCCTCCCGAACACCGCCGTTGACAACGAGCCGCCCCTCGAGCGCGGCGGGGAGCCCCGGCCGGAGCTCGCCGAGCGCGAGGGCGCGGTGGAAGACGTTCCCGGCGATGGCCTCCTCGGCCCCCTCCCTCCCGGCGAGGTCGACGATCTCGAGCGCCGGACGGAAGCCGCCGATCGCGGCCGCGACGGCGGCCCGCTCCGCGCCGGGCTCGACGTCGCCGCCGAGCTCGACGGCGATCTCCGCGTCGGCGTGGAGCCCGGTCGCCGCCCCGGCGCGGAAGGCCGCGCCCTGGTCGAGCAGCGTCACCGAGGTCAGGTGGCCGACCGCGATCTCGCCGCCGATGCTTTCGGCGGCGCCGATCCCGAGCTTCCAGCCGATCTGGCGGGCGCCGTCACGAACGAGCTCGTCGCGACGCTCGAGCTGGCGGCGCAGCGCCGCGGTCAGCCGCGGATCGACGTCGGCCACTGCGCGCTGACGAGCCCTAGAGCTGCGTCCAGACCGTCTTCGTCTCGAGGTAGGCGTCGAGGTTGGCGTGGCCTTTCTCGCGCCCGATCCCCGATGCCTTGTAGCCCCCGAACGGGGCGGCCGGGTCGCCGCCGCCCCAGGTGTTGATGTAGACGCTGCCGGCCTTCAGCATCGCCGCCAGCCGGTGCGCCTGGGAGACGTCGCGGGTCCAGAGCCCGGCGGCCAGGCCATAGTCGGTGTCGTTGGCGCGGCGCGCGACCTCCTCGAGGTCGGAGAACGGCATCGCCACCAGCACCGGGCCGAAGATCTCTTCGCGGGCGATCCTCATCTCGTCGCGGACGCCGGTGAACAGGGTGGGGGAGACGAAGTAGCCCCCCCCGTTGGCGCGCTCGCCGTCCGGCGCGCCGCCGGCGACCGCTTCGGCGCCGTCGGCGAGGCCGGAATCGATGTAGCCCTTCACCCGCTCGAACTGCTCGGCCGAGACGACCGGCCCGAACTCGGTCTCGGGGTCGAGGCCCGGCCCGACCTTGGCCTGGCGCGCGTAGTCGGCGAGCCGGGAGACGACCTCGTCGAAGAGCCCGGCCTGGACGTAGAGGCGCGAGCCGGCGTTGCAGGCCTGGCCGGAGTTGGAGTAGATGCCCTGGAACGAGCCGGGGACCGCGCGCTCGAGATCGGCGTCGGGGAGGATGATGTTCGGGCTCTTGCCGCCGAGCTCGAGCGTCAGCCGCTTCAGCGAGCGCCCGCACTTGGAGCCGATCTCGCGGCCGACGACGGTCGAGCCGGTAAACGCGACCTTGGCGACGCCGGGGTCGTCGACGAGCGCCGCGCCGGTGGTGCCGTCGCCGGTGAGGACGTTGAGAGTCCCCTCCGGGAAGCCGGCATCGAGCGCCAGCTCGCCGAGGCGGAGCGCGGTGAGCGGCGTCTGCTCGGCGGGCTTCAGGACGATCGAGCAGCCGGCCGCGAGCGCCGGCGCGACCTTCCAGGCCGCCATCAGCAGGGGGTAGTTCCAGGGAACGATCTGGGCGCAGACGCCGACCGGCTCGCGGAGCGTGTAGCAGAGGACGTCGCGGGCCGAGACGGGGATCGTCTCGCCCTCGATCTTGGTCGGCCAGCCGGCGTAGTAACGGAGGTGGTTGACGGTGGCGGCGATGTCGCCCTTGGCCGCGGCGAGCGGCTTGCCGTTGTCGAGCGACTCGAGCTCGGCGAGCTCGGCGCCGTTGGCCTTGATCAGCTCGGCGAGCGAGTGGATGAGCGCCGAGCGCTTCGCCGGGCTCACCTTGCGGAGCGGGCCGTCGAGGGCGGCCTGGGCGGCCTCGACAGCGCGGCGGACGTCCTCGGCGCCGGCGAACGCGACCTGGCAGATCTCCTCGCCGGTGGCGGGATCGACCGTCGCGAACGTCCGCCCGGCGGCGGCCTCGGGGCGCTCGCCCCCGATCACGAGCCGGTGCGGGTCGCGCTCTGTGAATTCGCGGGCGGCGGCGGAGAGGGCGTCGGCGGTGGCGGTGGCCATCGCCTCCATCGTAGATAAGCGGCGCGCCTGGGCTCTTGCTAGGACCTCGGCGGCTGCTCGGGCGGCAGCTGCTGGAGCGCCTGGAAGATCTCCGCCTGGATCTGGGGGTCGGTGACCTGGATCGCCTGGCCCTCGTGGGGGTCGAGGCCATGCCTGCGGAGGATCTCGAAGACGACCTCGCGCTTCTCGGGGTTCGAGCGGAGATCGATCGCCGGCATACCCATCGCGCCCGCGCCGGGCATCCCCATCTGCATCTTCTCGACGTCGACGTGGAGGTGTCCCTGGGCGGCGGCCTGCGCGATCAGCGCCTGGAGCTCGGGGATCCCGCCGATCCCGGGGATCTGGATGTTCTCGGCGCCGGCGGTCTCGGTCGAGCCCTGCGGCGTGCCCGAGGAGGTGAGCGGCACCCCGAGGTTCGGGTCGCCGGGCGGCGGGGCAGGCGCCGCGGCCGCCTCGGCCTGACCGGTCTGGGCCGCCTCGGCGCGCGCGTGCGCGAGCGCGTCCTCGCTGTCGCGGCGTCCCCGCAGGCGATCGAAGAGGCCCATCGCGACGATCCTAACCGCCCGGTGTCGCGAGTCGGAGGTCCGCTGGGGCCGCTCGAATGCCGGTGGACTTCCGACTCGGGACACCAGGAGCGATCATTCCGGCATGCGGGTCGGCGCGGGCCGGGCTGTTCGAGGACGCAGGGTCATGGCGATTGCGCCTTGCGCGTTGCTGCTTTCGGTGGGCGCCCTGCTCGGCTGTGGGGTCCGCTCGACCTCGCCGGCTGCCGGAACGTTCACCCCCGCCACGCCGGGAGTGCTCACGGTCGCCACCACCGACGTCCCGAGCCCGGGGTTCTGGGAGGGGACGGCGGCTCATCCGACGGGCGGTTTCGAGTACGAGCTGGCCCGGGCGCTGGCCGACCGCTTCGGCCTCCACTCGGTACGGGTGAGGCTCGTGCATTTCCATCGCGTCGTCGCCGGCGACCTCGCGGGCGCGGACCTCGGCCTCGACCTGATCACGCCGACCTCCGAGCGCGAGCAGCATCTCGACTTCTCGACTCCCTACCTCACCGACCCTCCAGCGGTCCTCGTCCGCAGCGGCACGTCGATCCCGGACCTCGAGACCGCGCAGGGACTGCGCTGGGGCGCGATCCGCGCGACAACCTTCGTCGACGACATCGAGAACGAGGTCGATCCCGAGGTCCCCCTCAAGATCTTCGACGATCAGCCGCCGCTGCTCGCCGCGCTTCGTCACGGGGGAATCGACGCGGCGATGCTGGACCTGCCGCTCGCGGTGGCGATCGCCGCCCGCTCGGGCGGGAGACTGGACACCGCCGCCCAGCTTCCCACCCCCGAGAGCATCGCCGCCGCGCTTCCGAAGGGCTCGGACAACGGGCAGGCGGTGGACTCGGCGATCCGGGCCTTCACCGCCGACGGCACCATCCATCGACTGCTCGAGGATTGGGTCGGGTCCGCGGCCGCCAGTGCCGATACATCGATCCCGCTCCTGCACACGACCTTGCGATGACCGCTCCCATCCACCAACCGCTGCTCGCCGTCGCCGTCAAGTCGCCGACCGGTCCGGCCTGGGAGTTCCTGGTGCTGTTCCTGGTCGTGATCCTCGGTCCGCCGCTGATCCGGCGCGCGCGGATCCCGGGGATCATCGGCCTGATCGTCGGCGGCTACGTGATCGGTCCGTTCGGACTGAATCTGATCGGCGCCGGCAACACGACGGTGCCCGAGCTCGGCCAGCTCGGGCTCCTGTACCTGATGTTCGTCGCCGGCGTCGAGCTCGACCTCGCCCTGGTCCGCGTCCACCGCCGCGCGGTGCTCGGCTTCGGCCTGATCACGTTCGCGTTCCCGATGCTGTTCGGCAGCCTGATCGGGTTCGCGATGGGCTGGGAGGCGCCGGCGGCGCTGCTGCTGGGCGCGCTCCTCTCCTCGCACACCCTGCTGCTCTACCCCACCGTCCGCCAAGCCGGACGATCGACCGACACCGGGGTCGCGACCGCGGTCGGCGCGACGGTTCTCACCGACACCGCCGCACTGATCGTCCTCGCCGCCGTCTCGGGCTCCCAGCTCGCCGGCGGCGGCCCGGCGTCGATCGGCCTGCAGATCGTCATCGGGCTCGCGGTCCTCGTCGCCTTCACGCTCGGCGTCCTGCCACGGCTCGCCCGCCTCGGCTTCCGCTACCTGGGGACGGACCGCGTCGTCCGCTACCTGCTCGCCGTCGCCGCGTTTCTCGCCGCCGCGACCGTCGCCGAGAGCTTCGGGATCGAGCCGATCGTCGGCGCGTTCTTCGCCGGCCTCGCCCTCAACCGCCTCGTCCCCAACGAGGGGCCGCTGATGGAGCGCATCGACTTCTTCGGGTCGGCCGTGTTCGTGCCGATCTTTCTGGTCTCGGTCGGCATGCTCCTCGACCCGAGCGTGATGGTCGAGGGCGAGACGTTGAAGCTCGCCGGCCTCTTCATCGCAGCCAGCGTCGGCGGCAAGGCGCTCGCCTCGTGGCTCGCGCATCTGACGATGGGCTACTCGCGACCGCAGGCGACGCTGATGCTCGGCCTGACGATCCCGCAGGCCGCGGCGACGCTGGCCGCAACCGTGGTCGGCTTCAACATCGGCCTCTTCGACCAGTCGGTGGTGAACGCGGCGCTGGTCCTGATCCTGGCCTCGATCGTCGTCGGGACGTTCCTGGTCGAGCGATCGAAGTTGCGGGTTCCGATGCCGGCGATCGGCGAGCAACGGCTCGGAAAGCGCATCCTGGTCGCGGTCGAGGACGCCGCCCAGGCGCGGCTCGGCTTCGCCATCGGCGCCCGCGTCGCGGCCCCCGACGCCGGCATCGTTCGGGGGATGCTGGCGTGCTCACCGGCCGAGGCGCGCTCGCGGGCGGGCTCGCTCGGCGAGCTCGGTGCCGCCGGCTTCGCGCTCGGGCTCGACACCGAGCCGCGCTTGCTGGTGAACCGGTCCCTGGCGGAGGGGATCCTCAATGCGGCCGCCGGTGAGGATGCGTCGTTCGTCCTCATCGGCCAGCGATCCGCCGCCGCCGCCTCGGCGCTCGGCACGTCCGGCGAGGCGGTGGCCGCGGCGACAGCGGTTCCGGTCGCGATCCTCCTCGGCGACGCCACCCGCGTCGGAGAGGTGCAGCTGATCGGCGGGGCGAACTCCCACCCGAGCGGTCCCGCCTCGGACGCGGCCCGGGTGGCGAGCGAGCTCGCGACGCGCATCGGCGGCGGGGGAGTGCGAGCGCAAGACCCGGATCGCGCGGCGTGGCCGGCGGAGCTCCGGCCGGGACAGCTATGCATCGCCCCGGCGACCTCCTGGCAGCTCCTGGCCCGGGCCGACCCGCCGCCGGGGGCGGCGGTCGTCATCGTCCTCGAGCCGGGCGCGCCGTGGCAGCCCGACAGCGAGGAGCCACTCGTCTGAGCCGCCTCCGAAGGCGAGTGGGACAATCGTCTCGGAGATGGCTCTGCCGCTGCTCAACTGGCTCTACGGCAAGCTCGGCAAGCACTACCCGACAGCCTTCCTCACCGCCGAGCTCCAGTCGGCGTTCGTGATCGTCGCCGCGACGCTCTGGCTCTTCACCTACTTCTACGACGCCAGCACCAAGGACTACCTGATCACCCTCGCCGTGGTCGAGGGACTGACCGTGGTCGGGGTCTGGGTGACGCTCCACCGCACCTACCCGCGCCTGGCCCCGATCCGCGACTGGATCGCCGGTCGGCGCGACCCCGATTCCACCTCGCGGGCCTGGTCGGCGGCGGTCGGGCTGCCGCTGACGCTGCTTCGGAACGACGTCAAGATCCCGCTCTTCATCGTCGTGCTCCCGGCCTGCGCGGCGGCGACCGCGATCCTCGGCCTCGGCGCCCTCAACTTCATCCCGCTGCTGGTCGGCTCGCTGGTCGCGCTCGGCTACTCGGGAATCCTCCACTACCTGCTGGTGGAGTCGGGGATGCGGCCCGTGCTGGTCGACATCAACCAGGCGGTGAGCCCCCGGCTCACGACCGGGCACCGCGCGATCTCGCTCCGGGTTCGGCTGATGACCGCGCTGCCGGCGATCAACATCATCACCGCCTTCATCGTCTCGGCGCTGACCTCGAACGGGGGCGGGATCTCGGCGACGGTGCTGATCGCGATCGCGGTCGGGTCGATCATCTCGCTCGAGCTCTCGGTGCTGCTCTCGAAGTCGATCCTGCGGCCGGTCGCCGACCTCCGCGCCGCCGCCGAGCGGCTCGCCCTCGGGGATTACGACTTCGCGGTCCCGGTGACCACCGCCGACGAGCTCGGCGAGCTCGCCGCGACCTTCAACCAGGTGCTCCAGGGCTTTCGCGAGCGCGAGCAGATCCGCGAGGCGTTCGGCACCTACCTCGACAAGGACGTCGCCGGCTTCATCCTCTCCGGCAGGTTCCCCGAGGACGGGATCGAGGTCGACGTCTCGGTGCTGATCTTCGACGTCCGCGACTTCACAGAGTTCGCCCGCCGGGCCGAGGCGCGCGAGGTGGTGGCGAAGCTCAACGAGCTGTTCGAGCTGACGGTGCCGATCGTCGCCCGCCACGGCGGCCACGTCGACAAGTTCGTCGGCGACGGCCTGATCGCGATCTTCGGTACGCCGGAGAACTACCCCGACCACGCCGAGCGCGCGGTGCGCGCGGCCTGCGAGATGGCTAGCAAGGTCAACGACGGCCTCGTCGAGGGACTGCGGATCGGGATCGGCATCAACAGCGGCCCGGTCGTCGCCGGCTCGATCGGCGGCGCCGGCCGGCTCAACTACTCGGTGATCGGCGACGCCGTCAACGTCGCCGCCCGGGTCGAGGCCGCGACCCGAGACCTCGGCGAGGACATCCTCATCACCGAGGCCACCCGCTGCGAGCTCGGGCCGGGGATCGAGACCGAGCCCCGCGGCGAGCACGAGCTGAAGGGGATCGACAGGCCGATCGCCCTGTTCGCGCCGCGGATCGGCGCCGCCCGCGGGCTCCAGCCGGGCGAGGAGCCGCTCGGCGTTGGCGCCCCCGGCGGCC
>JBKPNB010000117.1:0-5923 GCA_046732395.1 Actinomycetota bacterium
GGGTAGCTGATGTTCGGCGACGAGCGCCCGAAGGGGCCGCGGCAGACCCAGCTCAACCTCCGCGTCGCCGTCCTCGGCGGAATCGCGCTGGTGATGTTCTCGGTGATCTTCTTCCGTCTCTGGTACCTCCAGGTCCTCTCGAGCGGCAAGTACGTCAAGCAGGCGCAGAACAACCAGGTCCGGGACATCAGCGTCCAGGCGCCCCGCGGCGAGATCGTCGACCGCACCGGCCAGACACTGGTCAAGAACCGGACCGCGCTCGCACTCCAGGTCCGCCCGCTCGAGCTCCCGAACGACCCGGCGCGACGCAAGCAGGAGCTGAGGCACCTCGGCGAGATCGCCGGGATCTCCTACAGCGAGATCAGGCGCGACATCCGGGTCCAGGAGAAGCAGGTCCCCGCGAGCCCGGTGACGCTGAAGCGGGACGTCCCCTATGACCTCGTCTACTACCTGCGCGAGAACGTGCGGCGCTACCCGGGGATCAGCGTCGACCGTGTCTACGTCCGCCAATACCCGCGCGGAACGCTCGCCGCCCACATCCTTGGCTACACCCGTGAGATCAACCAGGACCAGCTGAAGCAGCCGCAATTCGAGGGCGTCCAGCTCGGCGATCAGGTCGGCCAGGCCGGCGTCGAGGCGAGCTACGACACCGCCCTGCGCGGGATCGACGGGGCGAGCCGGGCCCAGGTCGACGCCGCCGGGCAGCCGACCGGACGGGTGCTTCACAGCCGGCCGCCGCGGCCGGGCGACAACCTCAAGCTGACGATCTCCGGCCCCGTCCAGCAGGCCGGGCAGTCTGCGCTCGCCTCGTTCGGCGGCCTGCCGGGCGCGTTCGTAGCGATGAACATCAACAACGGCCAGATCCTCGGCATGGGCTCCTACCCGAGCTACGACCCCTCGTTCTTCACCAGGCCGGTCCTGCCCGAGGCCCAGTACAAGACGCTCACCTCGCAGACCTACAACTCGCCGCTCACCGACCGGGCGATGCAGGGCCTCTATCCGACCGGCTCGACCTTCAAGCCGATCACCTCGGTGGCGGCCCTCCAGAGCGGGAAGCTCACGCCCTCGACCGTGATCGACGACACCGGCGAGTTCAGCATCGGAGGCGGTCATTACCTCCACAACGCAGGCGGGGGGGCGTACGGGCCGTTGACCCTCGTGCCTGCGCTCCAGGTCTCGTCCGACGTCTTCTTCTACAACGTCGGCGCCATGCTCAACACCAGCGACACCCACGACGGGCCGCTGCAGACGTGGGCGAAGGCGCTCGGGATCGGCCAGGCGAGCGGTATCGACATCCCCGGCGAGTCCTCGGGACTGCTCCCGACGCCCGAATGGAGGAACCAGCTCTATAAGGAGCACAAGACAGACCGGCCGTGGAGCTACGGCGACAACGTCCAGCTTGCGACCGGCCAGGGCGACCTCGAGGCCGACCCGCTCCAGTTGGCGGTCGCCTACTCGGCGATCGCCAACGGCGGCAACATCGTCCGCCCCCACGTCGGGATGGAGGTCACCCAGCAGAACGGGCAGGTTGTCCAGGAGATCAACCCGGCGCCGCAGCGCCACGTGGACATCAGCCCCGAATACAGTCGAGTCATCCTCGAGGGGATCCACGAGGCCGCGCAGAGCGGGGGCGGAACGTCGTATCCGGTGTTCGGGAACTATCCGGTCCAGGTCGCCGGGAAGACGGGCACCGCCGTCCGCTACCCCTACGGCTACCCAGGCCCCGAGGTCGACCAGTCCTGGTACGTCGTCCTCGCCCCCTACCCGAACCCGAAGGTCGTCGTCGCGGCGACGATCGAGCGGGGCGGATTCGGGGTTCAGGCCGCGGCGCCGGCAGCACGACAGATCCTCAGCGCGTATTTCAACTCCCACGGCCGGCATATCAAGGCGACCGGCATCCCCGCGCCAAGCTCGATCTCAGCGGCTGGGAACGCCTACTGATGGAAGCCGAGACCCTTCCCCGCCGATTCGCCCGGGCGCGCGAGCGGCCGAGCCCGTTCGAGCGGATCGGGCTGCTGTCGCTCGATCCGCTGCTGGTGCTCGCGGCGCTCGGTCTCGCCGGGGCCGGCCTCTACACGCTCGGCGCCACGACCCAGCACAGCGTCGCCGGCCAGCCCTACTACTACGTGCTGCGGCAGGCGATCTACGCGGGGATCGGGATCGCGCTGATGCTGGCGATCGCCCGCGTCGACTACTCGCGGCTGCGCGAGCTCCGGGTCGGGCTCTACACGGTGATGATCGGGAGCGTCGTCGCGGTGCTGATGCTGGGCTCGGCGACCCGTGGCTCGAAGCGCTGGATCACGCTGCCGTTCTTCACGTTTCAGCCCTCGGAGCTGGGCAAGATCCTTCTCGTCTGCGCGCTGGCGGGGTTCGCGATCGACCGCGGCCGCCACCTCTCGCCCCGCCAGCGCACCGCGCGGCTGATGGCGATGGGGTTCCTGCCGGCGGCGATCGTCTTCATCCAGCCCGACATCGGCACCGCCGGCGTCTACATCGCGATCACCCTGGCGGTGCTGTTCATCGCCGGCGTGAAGTGGACGCACTTCGCGTTCCTCGGCGGCCTGATCGTCGCCGCGGTCGCCGTGGTGCTGGTCGTCGCTCCGGCGATCGGGCACCCGGTGCTCAAGGGCTATCAGGAGCAGCGGCTAACCTCGTTCTTGAACCCGAGTGACAATCCGAGGTCAGCGAGCTATCAGATACATCAGTCCGAGATCGCGATCGGCTCGGGTGGAAAGACGGGCCGCGGCTCGAACTCGACCCAGGCCGAGAACGGCTTCCTGCCCGAGGCGAATACCGACCTGGTGTTCGCCGTCGTCGGCGAGCGGTACGGGTTCGTCGGGGCCGCCTTCATACTGTCCCTCTACGCCCTGCTGATATGGAGGGCGCTGCGCATCACGATACTTTCGAAGAACCTGTACGGGAGCATGGTCGCCGGCGGGATCGCCGCGATATTCATGTTCCAGGTCTTCGTCAACGTCGGCATCTCGATCGGGATCATGCCGATCACCGGCATCCCATTGCCGCTGATGAGCTTCGGAGGCTCCTCGGTCGTCGTCACCTTCCTGGCGATCGGCCTCCTGCAGAGCGTCTACGTGCAAGCGCGGCTCACCTCCAAGGGCGGGGCCCCCGCGACCGGCTACGGCTAGGACGCGGTCCATTGCTCTTGTGAGGTGAGCTAATTGAAAAAACGCATACTGGTCTCGGTCGACGCCGGGGAGACCCGCGTGGCCGTGCAGGAGGCGAAGGGTTCCGGCCGCCGGCGGCGCCGGGCCTCGACCGCCGATACGAACGGGAACTTCAACGTCGCCGAGCTGTACGTCGAGCGACGCTCGTCGCGCTCGATCGTCGGAAACATCTACAAGGGGGTCGTCGACAACGTCCTCCCCGGGATGGAGGCGGCGTTCGTCGACATCGGGCTCGAGCGCAACGGGTTCCTCCACGTCGACGAGATCGTCACCCCCGACGGCAAGCAGGTGCCGCGCCGCGGCCACGGCAAGGGCCGCCGGATCGACGAGCTGCTGAAGCCGAAGCAGGAGGTGCTGGTCCAGGTCGTCAAGGACCCGCTGAAGACGAAGGGGGCGCGGCTCTCGATGCAGCTCTCGATCGCCGGCCGCTACCTGGTCTACATGCCGCTCGGCGCCGGCGTCGGCGCCAGCCGGCGGCTGCCGGACAAGGAGCGCGACCGTCAGCGGAAGCTCCTCCAGAAGCTCCACACCGGCGACGGCGGCGTGATCGTCCGCACCGCCGCCGAGGGGGCGAGCAAGGAGGACTTCGAGCGCGACCTTGCCTACCTCCACCGGCTCCACGAGGTCCTCGAGCGCCGGGCGGCCGAGGCCAAGGCGCCCGCCATGGTCTTCCAGGAGGCCGATCTCTCGATCCGGGTCCTGCGCGACGTCCTCGGCAAGGAGTTCGACGGCGCGATCATCGACGACCCCAAGCAGCACCACCGGGTGACGAGCTTCTTCCAGCGCACCGCGCCGGAGCTGGTCCAGTTCGTCGAGCTCTACGACGACCCGGAGCCGCTGCTCGAGCGCTACGGCGCCGACGCAGCGTTCCGCTCGACGCTGGTACGGAGGATCGACCTCCCCTCCGGCGGCTACCTGGTGATCGACTACGCCGAGGCGCTGACGGTGATCGACGTCAACACCGGGAGCTTCACCGGCCGCGGCAAGGGGCGGCTCGAGGACACGATCACGAAGGTGAACGTCGAGGCCGCCGAGGAGGTGGTCCGCCAGCTCCGCCTCCGCGACATCGGGGGAATCATCGTCATCGACTTCATCGACATGGCCCGGGCGCGGAACCGCGACCAGGTCCTGAAGACGCTCCGCAAGGCGCTCGACGAGGACAAGACGAAGACCTACGTGATGGAGGTCTCGCCGCTCGGGCTGGTCGAGATGACCCGCCAGAACGTCACCGAGGGGGTCCGCGAGATCCTCACCAAGCCATGCCCGACCTGCGACGGCGAGGGCGTGGTGCCCTCGGAGGAGACCGTGGCGATCGACATCCTCCGCCGGCTCCGCGACCTGGTCGCGGAGCGGCCGAAGCCGGAGGCGTTCCTGATCCGGGCCAACCCCAAGGTGGTCGCGAAGCTGCTCGAGGACGGCAGCGGCCTCGCCGAGCTCGAGGTGCGCTCCGGCAAGAGCTTCCACTTCGAGGGCGGCGAGGCGCTGGCGCTCGACACCTACGATGTCGCGGCCGAGGGGACCTTGGCCGAGATCGAGGAGCGCGCGCTTCCTTTCAAGGTCGGCGACGAGGTGCTGGTCACGATCGAGGAGCCGCACATGTACGACTCGGGCAACGCCGTCGCGCGGGTCGACTCCTACATCGTCAGCGTCGACGGCGGCGCCCCGCACGTCGGCGAGCGGCGGATGGTGCGGATCGAGGCCGTCGGGCGCTCGTCGGCGAGCGCGACGCTTCTCGACGCCAACGGCGCCGGGCCGGCCGAAGGGCAGCCGGTAGAATCGCCTGCTTCCGGGCGGCGCCGAGGCCGAAGGGGCGGTCGGCGCCGCTCCCGCGTGAGCGACGACTGAACCGACGACGATGGCCGACACCTATGCGATAGTCGAGAGCGGCGGCAAGCAGTACCGGGCCGAGGAGGGCGCGAGCCTGCTCGTCGACCGCCTCCCGGGCGAGGAGGGCGAGAAGGTCAACCTGCGGGCGGTGATGTTCCGCGCCGACAAGGTGGTCGTCGAGCCGAAGGAGCTCGAGAAGGTGAAGGTCGAGGCGGTGGTCACCGAGCAGCTCCGGGGGCCGAAGGTGCGGGTCTTCAAGTACCGGCCGAAGAAGGGCTACCGGCGCCGGGCAGGCCACCGCTCGGAGCTGACGAAGCTCGAGGTGAAGAACGTGAAGATGCTGAGCCGGCGGCCCTCAGGCGGCAAGCGGCAAGCAGCAAGCAGCAAGCAGTCCACGGAGAAGAAGGCCCCGGCGCGGAGGTCGACCCCGAAGAAGGACGAGGAAGGCAAGTAATGGCGCACAAGAAGGGACTCGGCTCGAGCCGCAACGGGCGCGACTCGAACCCGAAGATGCTCGGCGTCAAGGTGTTCGCCGGCCAGCGGGTCGGCGGAGGCGAGATCATCGTCCGCCAGCGCGGCACCCGCTTTCGGGCGGGCGACGGGACCGGGATCGGTCGCGACCACACGATCTTCGCCACCCGCCCCGGCATCGTCGGCTTCCGCCCCGCCCGGAAGGGCCGGGTGATCACGGTTTCCGCCGACGATTAGCAGCGAGGGGCAGCGGCCGCCGGCGAGTGAAGGGTTGACCCCCCTAAAGGGGGTCGATCCTTCAATCGCTGGGCAGTTCCGCCGATATCGTCGCCCCACGTGACCCAATCCCACACCGACGAGACCGCGCTCGTCGCCGCCATCCGCCGCGGCGATGAGGAGGCATTCGCGAAGCTCGTCGACGAGCTCTCGCCGGCGTTGCT
>JBKPNB010000118.1:0-4564 GCA_046732395.1 Actinomycetota bacterium
CGTGAACTCCTGGACCTCCATCGGTCCTCCTTCCCGCGCGCCCGTCCAGCACCGGGCCCATCGTCAATCGATGGCGACCGTGCTGGCGGTCGCGTCGCCCGGGCTGGGGCCCGGTGGCTGTTTCTCCGCGTCCTGTGCGGACGCGGCTATGTCTTGGGTCGGGTGCTAGCCAGCGCTCACGCGCGAGAGCGAGGGCGAACCACGAACTCGGTCACGCTCTCGTTCGTCGTCCCGAGCACGAGCGAACTCGAGGTCGGCCGAGACTTTCGCATCGACGGGGGAGCGGGCGTAGGGCGACACGCCATGTGCGCCTCCTGGCCGCCGCGAGTTAGGCGGCGAGGGCAGCTCCAGGGGGCGGCGCTCGACGGAAATCTGCTTCGCCCGCACCATCGAGATCACGCGCCGAAGCAGACAACTCGGGCACTAGCGTAAGCTCGCGGAAGCGGTTAGGATGATCCCGCTCCTCGAAAATCGGGGAGTAGGAACCAGGGGAGGTGGCATCTTGGTTGCTCGGGGAGGGTGTGCGGTGAGTAACGAAGGTCCGCCTGTCCGCCGAGTCCGGCTGGCGTTGGCTGCCGTCGGGGTGATGATCGTCTCGACACTCGCCTTCACCCCGGCCGGGTCGCAGCTCGGGCTGGTGGGAAGCGCCCGCGCCAGCACCGACATCGACCCGTGTGGCACCGCGAACGAGTCGACCACGCCGGTGAACCCGGCGCTCGGCTTCCAGGTTGGATCCGGTCCCGCGGCCCTTCAGTGCGGCTTCAAGGAAACCAATTTCCCGCTGTTGGCTCCCGAGGACGTATCTGTCAAAGCGCCGGACGCGGGCACGGTCGACCCGGCCTTCAAGACCGGGTTCCCGTACATGATCGGGCCCGACGGAGCGGAGGTCAGCTACACGGCGATCACGGCGAATGGGCTCCTGAAGACATTCCTTGAAAGCTTGGCCGGCTCGCTCTCCGAGGATGCGGTCGCGGGCAACCTGTTCCCGCCGGAAAGCGAGGCCGCGGCGGCCGGAGAGGCCATTTCAGATGCGCTTGTCAGCGTGCTCAAGGCGGTGATCTCGGACTTGATCCAGGAAGAGGAGGCGCTGCAGGGCGCGGACTGGGACTGGACGGTGCCCTCGCAGACGGGGACTGGTGACTGGTACTCGTGGTTCACCTGGCCGGGCACGGGTGGGGCTCTCGGAATCAACTCTTCGGGCGATCCCGCGATCACGCCGTCATCGGTCAACCCGGCTTTGATCAACTGGTATTCCTACAACCCCGGCGATTCCTACTACCAGAACAGCCCACCCGCCCCGTACGCCCGTGTGTACCTCGGGGCGACCCGCGTAACCCTGAAGCAGGGTCCAGGAATCACATCCACAGCCGAAAGTCTCGCCCGCGACGCGAGCAACGGCCAGGGCGCATGCGCCGGCAAGCCCATCCCCGCCTGCTTCGGCGGCGCCGCCGCCTCTGCGGCCTCCGCGAGGGCGAGCGCGGCGGCCTACCGCCGGCGCTCGAAGAACAGCGTCGGGAGGACGATCCTGCAGACTTCCGCGGCAACGCGCTCGATCCATGGTACGAGCCGAAACGACGAGATCAGGGCGATTCACAGCATTCATAAGGTCCGCGCCGGTGCCGGCCACGATCAGGTCCTTACAGGTCGCGGCGCCAACCGGATCGACGGCGGGAGCGGCAGCGACGAGCTGACGTCCTTCGGCGGGAACGATTGGCTGAGGGGAGGCTCGGGCCACGACCTGCTGCAGGGCGGTCCCAGGAACGACGTCTCCATTGGCAATCGTGGCAGCGACTCGCTGTTCGACGCTCGAGGTCGCGACCGGATGTTCGCCGGCCCGGGCGCCGACCGGATCGTCGTCCGGGACAAGCACGACGGCGACCGGGTTGACTGCGGCCCGGGCAGGGACATGGTGATCGCCGATCCCTCGGATCGGATCGTGGTGAGAAGGGCGGCGGGAGTGTCCACGGTCCGGGCCGGCGCGTTCACCTCCCACCACACGCCGGCGCACTCGACCTGCGAGCTCGTTTTCAGCTCGGTCCACATGCCGCCACGCAACCCGCCGCACATCGGCCATCACGCCGGCCGCCCCCGTGGGGCCCCTGAGCCGCAGTGGCCGGTGTTCGACTGACTCGGCAAATCGCGCAGCCCGCGACGGCGTCGATCTAGTCGGGGCGACTGAATTACCAGCGACCGTTCGGCCCCCAGCCGGCCGGCTCGGCTGTCAGAAGGTTCCAGGAGCGTCCTGATCGTCGGAAAGACGGGTTGGGCGATCCACGCTGTCGCTCTCGCCCGCGAAACGAGGCGTAAGCACGCACGTGCGTGCCCGCTCCCGCTTGGGACGACGAGCAGAAGCGACGACGGCATGCTCTGCCTCCTGCTCTCGTGTGCACGGGAGGGTGCCGACCGAAGACGCGTTACTAGTCGACAGAGAGCATGGGGGCCATCGGTGAACGAGACCGATGGCAAACTACGAAACCGAAGGTCATAGGTTCGAATCCTGTCGGGCGCGCTCCGCTTGCGGCGAGTCCCCTGCAAACGGTGATGGCTACGACGAGCCCGCACCTCCGTGAAGAAGTGGTCCCTGGCGGCGCCTGGGCTAGGCGACGGAGAACCATCGCGCACTCCGACCGCTAGAAGGGGCCGAGGCGCTCGCGACGTCCTGACGTCGCTCTCGATGCGCGATCGTCTCCCTGATCGTGGCGGCGCGGTCCAGAACCGCGTTGCGGTCCTCTCCCCAGCCTCGCCGCCCAGATCGCCTACGCGAGCCTCGTCGGCGCCTCATCTCGCTGGCCAACTGAGCGGATAGCGAGCCCTGATCGACGCTACCGTTGGGGCGCGATTCGACCGTTCGAGAAGGGAGCACCCCGATGCCCGTGACGTTCGCCAGCCGCTTCGCCGCCTCCCAACGCTGGGCCGACCCGCTCGCCACGTGGCTGCAGCCGCTGATCAAGCGCGCGGTCGGCCCGCCTGCGGTCCGCAACTTCCTAGATGGAGTCTGGCTGGGAGCGCCGTTGCACCCCGCGCTTACCGACGTCCCGGTCGGCGCGTGGACCACCGCCCTGCTGCTCGACGGGAGCTCCGCGTTGGTCGGGGACGAGTCCCTCGCCGTCGCCGCAGACCGCGCTCTCGCCGTGGGCACGATCGCCGCGGTGCCGGCTGCCGTGACCGGGCTGAATGACATGCGCGACCTGACCGGCCAGGGCAGGCGGATCGCCATGGTGCACGCGCTCGTGAACGTCCTCGGCTTGTCGCTGAGCACTGCCTCGCTCGCCTACCGCCATAAGGGACGGCGCGGACTTGCGCGCGGGCTGAGCGGCCTGGGATACCTGACCAGCTCGACCGCCGCGCACCTGGGGGGCAAGCTCAGCTTCGCCCTCGGGATCCGCGTCAACCGCACCGTCGGACAGGCGGTACCCGGCTCGTTCGTTCCGGTGCTCGACGCGGCCGAGCTGCGGGGCGACGAGTTCCGCCGGGTGGACGTCGATGGCGTGCCGGTGTTGCTCGCCCGCACCCGCGCCGGCGAGGTGTGCGCGCTCGCCAATACCTGCACCCATCTGGGCGGACCGCTCGCCGAGGGCTCGCGCGAGGGCGACACGGTCACGTGCCCGTGGCACGGCTCGCGCTTCGACCTTCGCACCGGCGCGGTCGTCACGGGGCCCGCCGTGTTCGTCCAGCCGCGCCTCGAAGCCCGGGTGCGAGAGGACAAGATAGAGGTCGGGTTTCCCACCGCCGCGGGGGCGGAGCTACCCGAGCTCGCCAACTTCCAGGCTCCGCCCGATCCGAGCTGAGCAGCAGCGCAACTCCAAGCTCACGCTAAGACGCCCGCTCCGCCCGGAACGCCGCGACGTAGTCGCCGACGGGCGTGCGCGGCCGACCCCGGCCTATTCCGGCCGTTGATCGCTGAGCAGGAGTCAGCCTCGCCACATTGCCGAACTCCGAGGAGCGGCGCTGCCGGACGCCAAATGAGGATAAGAGCGCTGTCACTTTTGCTTGACAGCGGCACTGCTGCTGCTCGCGCGAAGGAGGAGCGCGCCGGCCTGTACGTCAGACGCCCGCACGTCGTCCGCTGCGACAGGGATCGTCGTCCTGCCGCCAGTGCCGCAATCACACGAAAGCAGAACTCGCGTTGCGGCTCCGGTATGCGCCGACCAGGCCGCGAGATACAGCTACCCCGGCTCGTCTTTGATGCAGAGCGCGGCCAGGTCGAGGCCGTAGATCGGATGCGGTACCTGGCAGCCCATGCGCGCGGAGAGCAGGTAGGTCTGGGTCCGGCTTGCGAACGCCGCCGCGGGCGCCGCGCGCTCGGCGAGGTCGCGGTCGAGCCGGGCGTAGGCACCAAGCCGAGGCTCGCCTGTGAGGCGGGCCGCGATCGTCATGCGCTTCCACAGACCGGGATCGTGGAAGCCGCCGGGGTATTCCGCCCCAGGCCCGAACTGACGGTCGATGAAGTCGGACGGATCGCCGTAGTCGAATATCCAGTCCCAGTACGCCAGGTCCCAACGCCGGTGCGGGCCCATGATCGTGCGGTAATACTGCACGGCCGGAAACTCGCGCACCTCGAGAT
>JBKPNB010000119.1:0-9798 GCA_046732395.1 Actinomycetota bacterium
CGGGTCGCGAGCGCCAGGAACACCTGCGCGGTTGTGAGCGCGTCCCCGGCCGCGGTGTGGGGGCTGTGGAGGGGTAGGCCCAGCCGCCGGGCGAGGTCGGCGAGGCGCGGCGCGCGGCCCTCGCCGCCCTCGGCCGCGCCGAGGACCCGTCCGGCGAGGATCGCGGTGTCGACGATCACATCCGGGGGCCGAAGCCCGATCGGCCGCAGCGCCGCCGCCAGGAATCCCAGCTCGACCCAGGCCGCGTGAGCGACGAGCACGCGCCCGGCGAGCGAGGTCAGGAGCACGTCGAGGACGCCCGCCAGCGGCGAGGCGCCCTCGAGGTCGACGGGGCGCAGCCCGTGGATGCGGATCGTCTCCGCCTCGGGCATCCGCTCGGGCCGGACGAGCGCGGTGCGGGCGCCGCCGACGATCACCCTCCCCTCGTCGATCGGCACCGAGGCGAACGAGATGATCTCGTCCGCCCGGGAGTCGAGGCCGGTGGTCTCGAAGTCGAGGACCGCGTAGCGCTCCTCGCGCCAGGGGCGCGTCGGGTTGCGGCGCCGCGCGCGGGCGTAGTCGCGCGCCGCCGGCGAGCGGCGGCGGCGGCGGAGCGGGATCACCGGCTCACGGCGGCAGCGAGAGCTCGCCGCGCAGCGAGCGCTGGATCGCCGCCACCGAGTGGAACGCCTCGCGGACGTAGCCCCGGGTGACCGGGGTCAGGTCGGCGGCGTCGATGTGGTCGTCGGGCTCGACGCCCGCGCGGAGCTGCTCGACCTGGTGGTCGAGCCGCAGCCGCCAGAACAGCTCGAACGCCTCCGCCAGGGTTCGGGCATCGCCGCCGTCGAGGGTGCCGCCGGTGGAGGCGAAGGTCAGGCGCTCGCGCGTCGAGGTCGCCTGCCCGCCGGCGGCGAGGCTCGCGTAGCGGGCGATGCCGACGATCGGTAGCAGCCCGCTGCGCTTGATGTCGAGCTTCCGGCCCCCCTCGCCATGGCCGTGTCCGTCGCCCTCCCCCAAGGCGCCCCGCAGCCTGCGGAGCCCGGTCGGCGGCCGGTGGACGAGCGCGAGCCGCAGCAGGAGACGGAGCAGCGGCCGGCGGTGGCGGATCTGCCCGAGCTCCTCGAGCGGATCGCGGGGGTCGCCCCGCTGATAGGTGCGCCGGGCATCGGCGAGGAGCGAGATGAAGATCAGCCCCTGCTCCTGCTCGGGGTCGGCGATGACGTCGCGGATCGCGGCGCGCCACGAGGCGAACGAGCGGTCGAGGACGGGCTGCGCCGCGGTCACGCCGTGCGCGTCGACGGTGAAGCCGGCCTCGGCGAGGTCGGCGACGACGCGGGCGCCCAGGCCTCCCATGAATCGCGAGGCGGCCGACTCGTCGCCCCGATCCCAGATCAGCCCCGACTCGATGTCCGAGGAGGGGACCGCCTCGCGGCGCCCGAAGCTGCCGAGCGCCAGCCAGGCGAGGGCGGCCGGCGGGGGCCCGAGCGTGGCGATCGCGAGCTCGAGGAGCCGCGCCGTGATCGCGTCGGCGACCACGGCGATGATCGCCGCCACGCGCGACGGCGGCACCTCGGCGTCGTGGAGGGCGATCACCGAGGAGCGCATCCGCTCGGCGGCCGAGCGGAGCGCCGCCGCGTCGGGGGCGTCGGCGACCTCGCGGCGGATCGAGAACGGGAGCTCGGTGCCGGCGAGGAGCAGATCGCGGTCGCCGAGGACGCCGAGCACCTCCCCGTGGGGCCAGACGACGGGGACGTGGTGGATGTCGCGCTCGAGCATCTCGAGCATCACCTCGGCGCCGGAGCGCTCGGGGGTGACGGTTACCGCCGGCGCGCTCATCACCTCGGTGACGGGCGCGTCGAGCGACGTCTCGCCCGCCACCACCCGGTCGCGGAGGTCGCGGTCGGTGACGATCCCGAGCTCGCCGTCGCGAAGCCGCACCAGGGCGGCGGCGGCCTCCGCCGCCGCCATCTCCCGCGCCACCCGGCGGATGCTCCAGCCGGGCTCGCAAACCAACGCCGGACCGTGGACCAGCCGCGCGACGGGCTCGAGCGCGCGGTCCAGGCCGGCATCCTCGCCGGGGCGCGGCGGCCTCGCGACGAGGCTGCGGGCCACGAACCGCAGGCCGGTGGGGCGTCCGAGAAGCGGCGTGATGGCCGCCGCCGGGAGCCGGTAGCAGAGGCTGTCCTCACCCGCGCGGGCCTCGAACCACGCCGGGTAGCCGGACAGCATCGAGGGGTGTCCGAACAACTCGCCCTCGCCGAGGACGTCGAACACCTGGCCGTCGGCGACGAGCTCGATCGCCCCCTTGCGGACGATGCGTGCGTGCTCGATCGGCCCCTCGCCCTGGCGGAAGATCCGCTCGCCGACGGCGAAGAACTCGACCTCGGTGGCGTCCGCGAGCTCCTCGAGCTGGCCATCATCGAGATCGTCGAAGGGGGCGTGCCGGCGCAGGAACTCGACGACGTCGTGCATGGGCGGTTCCCGGGGCAGTCTGGCCGATCAACCGAACGCGGTCAACGGCGGCGGGCGGCGACCGAGCGGCGCTTCAGTGGACGACGCAGCCCGACGGACTGGTGCCGGACGCGGGGAAGGCCTCGGCGAGGGCGTTGGCGATCAGCCGCCCCCGCGCGGCGTAGCCGGGGGTCGTGAAATGGATCCCGTCGGGGATGAACCACCCGTCCTTGACCGCCGATGCCCAGTCGTAGACGTGCATGCTCGGGTACTTCGAGCACTCCTGGAGCAGCGCGTTGTCCCAGTCCTGCATGTTCGACTCGCTGTAGGGCCCGCTCGAGACCAGCGACTTCACGTTTACCCACAGCACCGGCTGCTTGCCGATCACCGACATCATCCGCTCGATCCGGGTCTCGACCCCCACCGACGAGCCGACGTAGACATCGGCGGTGTCGTTGGTGCCGAGCGCGAGCACCCAGCACCCCTTGTAGCCCTGGCTCAGCAGGCCGCGGGCGACGTCGTAGGCGTTCTCGCCGCCGGGGAGGGTCTCGACGATCGAGGTCGCGCCCGAGATCTCCGGGCGGAACGAGCTGGCCCCGACGCGCGCGTACTGGGCCCCGATTCGCTGCTTGGCCTCCGGCAGGTAGTCGGGGGAGATCAGCCCCTCTGAGGTCGAGTCGCCGATATGGACCACGGCGCGGCAGGACGTCTTGGTCGAGTTCGAAGCGCCATCGCCCGTGTCCGCCGGGGCGCCGCTCGGGGCGGCCGGCGGCGGCCGGTGGGAGATCGGCGCCAGCGCGGTCTCCTTGCCATTCCCCGGAGCGGTCAGCGGGGCCTGAGTGGAGAGGGCGTCGAGGGGGGTCGAGGCGGCGAGCGAGCTGACGCGCCCGACCGGCGCGACCCCCGCCATCCCGAACGAGGCGAGCACAAGCACCGCCGCCGACGCGCCGAGCGTCGCCCAGCCGAGCCGCGGCAGGCTGCCGAGACTCCACCTCCCCGACTTCACCCGCGCCCAGAGGCGGCCGAGGGCGCCGCGGCGGATCGGATCCTCGACGAAGCGCCACGAGAGCGCCGCGATGATGAAGGTGGCGGCGGTCTGGAGCACGGCACGGCCGAGGTTGACCTGACCGGTCTCGAGCACCGGGGTGGTCAGCACGATCACCGGGAAGTGCCAGAGGTAGATCCCGTACGAGCGCACCCCGATCCAGCGCAGCGGTCGGATGCCGAGGATCCGGCCGAGCCTGGTCGCCGGGTGGACGAGCGCCGCGAGCAGCAGGACCGTCGACAGCGACAGCAGCACGAACCCGACCGGGTACAGGAACGACGAGTACTGGTTGGTGCGCCAGATCAGGAGCGCGATCCCGACAAGGCCGACCGTCCCGAGGCCGTCGAGGACCCGGCGGGCGCGGGCAGCGACGTTGCGGGAGAGCTGGGCGGCGGGCCAGACCATCGCCAGCGCGGCCCCGAACAGAAGGCCGAACGCGCGGGTGTCGGTGCCGTCGTAGACGCGCGAGGAGTCGAACCCGGGCTGGTAGAGCACCGCCATCAGCACCGCCGAGGCGATCGCCAGCCCGATGGTGACGAGGGCGAGCCTGAGGTGGACCCGAACCAACCCGGGCCGCTCGCGGATGAAGCGGAGCCCGAGCAGCAAAATGAACGGCCACAGCAGGTAGAACTGCTCCTCGATCGCCAGCGACCACAGGTGCCCGAGCGGCGACGGCGGCCCGAACCGGGCGAAGTACGAGATGTGCTGGGAGATCAGCCACCAGTTGTTCCAGTAGGTCGCCGCCGAGGCGACCGCTCCCCGCAGCGACGACAGCTGAGAGGGCTGGGCGAGCGTCACCCAGGCGGTGACCACGATCAGCATCAGGAACAGCGCCGGCAGCAGCCGCCGGGCGCGCCTGATCCAGAAGTTGCCGAGCCTCATGCTCCCCGACCGCCAGCGGCCGAGGAGCAGGTCGGTGATCAGGTAGCCGCTGAGGGTGAAGAACACCCCGACCCCGAGCAGGCCGCCCTGCGCCCACGGGGCGCCGAGGTGGTAGGCGATGACGGCGAGCACGGCGAACGCCCGCAGGCCGTCCAGCCCGGGCATGTAGCGCTGGCCTCTTTCAATCGGCTTGGGCATTGCGCCTCGGTGCGACCGTTAGGGGTCGAGACTGACTTTTCGCGGTGCTAGCTGAATCGCGTACTCGCCGTTGCCGCTCGGAGCGCCGGCGCTTCCGGCGCCACCACCGGGAACCTTTCGTGGGGCGGCGCCGGTTCCTGCTTCGTGAGCGCGGGCATCCGGTTCATGAAGCTAGCAAGCAGGGTGAACGGAGCGCCTGTGTTAGCGTGCCCGAGATGCGCGGGGATGCAAGGAGGCTCGGGAGGGCTCCGCTCATCGCCGCGCGCGCCTCCGCCGCCGTCGTCCTGCTCGCGACCTGTGCCCTGTTGCTGTGGAGCTCGGATGCCCGGGCCGCCACCGGCTCCGGCTGTCCGCCGATCCGAAACAAGCCCCACCAGGTCCCTCACGTCCACTACGCGGGCGTCCAGCACCTGACCTATTGCGACGGCCCGATCACCGTCGCCCCCGGCCAGAACATCATCCGACTCAACGGGACCGACCTCTTCCCGCGAAAGCCCGGCTACATCACGCGCTTCGACCCCGAGCTCATCTACACCAATGGAAAGGTCCCGAGGGTCGACGTCCTCCATCTCCACCACGCGGTGTGGGTCGTCAACTTCAACCCGCAGTTCGCCGTCGGCGAGGAGAAGACGATCCAGCAGCTCCCGAAGGGGTTTGGCTGGCGCACGGAGCCGAGCGACCATTGGCTCGTCAACGACATGCTCCACGACCTGGTCGGCCAGCGGGCGAAGGTCTACATCGTCTGGAGGCTCGATTTCGTTCCGGACACCGCCCCCGGGGCAGCCTCGATCCACCCGGTCGAGACCCACTGGATGAGCGTCGCCGGCAACCACAGCCCCGACCCCAGGTACCCATCGAACCTGTTCTATCCGGTCTTCAACGCGCTGAAGGGGATGGGCCATCACGGCCGCTACACGTTCCCCGACCAGGCGAAGGGCGCCCAGCGCCAACTCGTCGATGCCTCGCAGTCGTGGACCCCCAATCACCCGGTGACGCTGATCGGGACCGCCGGGCATCTCCACCCGGGCGGGCTCTACACCGACCTCGACGTCCAGCGCGGCGATCGCCAGCGGCGGCTGTTCCGCTCCAAGGCGCACTACTACGAGCCGGCGGGGGAGGTGTCGTGGGACGTGGCGATGACCGGGACGCCCCCGGGCTGGCGGGTCAAGGTCAGGCCCGGCGACACGCTCAGCGTCCACGCCACCTACAACACCAGGCGCGCGTCGTGGTACGAGGTGATGGGGATCATGCCCGTCGCCGTCTACGACGGCACCGACCTCGGCGGCCGCGACGCGTTCAGCAAGAAGATCCCGCAGAAGGGCGTGCTCACCCACGGCCACCTGGCCGAGAACAACCACCACGGCGGCAGGCCGGCCGGGCTGCCGAACCCGCTCGCGCTGCCGAACGGGCCGTTCACCTCGGGGACGATCGACATCAGGGACTACCAGTACACGCAGGGCAGCCTCTACGCCTCGAAGCGGAAGGCGCGCCCGCCGACGATCCGCGCCGGCCAGAGCCTCGCCTTCAAAAACCTCGACGGCACCGGCGCCGGGAGCCTCAACGCGTACCACACGATCACCGCCTGCCGGGCCCCGTGTAACCGCTCGACCGGGATCGCCTACCCGATCGCAAACGGCTCCCGCAGCTTCGACTCCGGCGAGCTGGGCGTGAACTACGGCGGTTATCCCGGGGCCGGCGCGCCGGCCTCCGGAAAGGTCACCTGGAGCACGCCGAAAAACCTGAAGCCGGGCACCTACACGTACTTCTGCCGCATCCACCCGTTCATGCGGGGCAGCTTCCGGGTCGTCAACCGGAAGTAGCGCCGAGCGTCCACCCGGCGCTCAGGCGGCCTTCGCGGTGAGCTCGCGCCAGCGGCGCTCGAACGGCAGCCGCCACCGGTGGGGGGCGATCAGATCGCGGATCTGGCCCGGGCCCCACGACCCCCGGGGGTAGAGGATCACGTCGGGCGGGTTCTCGAGGAGGGGCGCCGAGACCTCCCACAGCCGCTCGATCCCGTCGGCCGTCGTGAACAGCGTGTGGTCGCCGTTCATCGCGTCGCGGATCAGCCGCTCGTAGGCCTCGAGCGTGTCGGCCTCGCTGTGCATCTCGACCAGCGAGAACTGCATGCTGAGCTTCTCGAGCGTCATCAGCGGCCCCGGGCGCTTGCCGTAGAAGGAGAGCGATAGCCGCGAGGACTCATCGAGGTCGAAGGTCAGGTGATCGGGCCCGAAGTCGCCGACGCCCGATCCGGCCGGGAACATGCTCTGCGGCGGCTCGCGAAATGCGATCGAGATGATCCGCGCGCCCTCGGCCATCCGCTTGCCGGTGCGCAGGTAGAACGGCACGCCCGACCAGCGCCAATTGTCGACCCGGCACTCGAGCGCGACGAAGGTCTCGGTCTGCGAATCGGGCGCGACGCCCGCCTCGTCGCGGTACCCCTCGTACTGGCCGCGGACCGCGCGCTCGGGGTCGATCGGCCGCAGCGACCGGAACACCTTGCTCTTCTCCTCGGTGATCGCCACCGGGGCGAGCGCGGTCGGCGGCTCCATGGCGACGAATGCCAGCACCTGCATCAGGTGGGTGACGACCATGTCGCGGTAGGCGCCGGTCCGCTCGTAGAAGCCGGCCCTGGCCCCGACGTCGAGCGTCTCCGGGACGTCGATCTGGATGTGGTCGATGTGGTTTCGGTTCCAGATCGGCTCGAAGAGGCCGTTGGCGAATCGGAGCGCGAGGATGTTCTGCGCCGCCTCCTTGCCGAGGAAGTGGTCGATCCGGAAGATCTGCGACTCGTCGAACACCTCGTGGACGTGCGCGTTGAGCTCGCGGGCGCTCTCCAGGTCCCATCCGAACGGCTTCTCCATGATCACCCGCGCGCGCTCGGCGAGGCCGGCGTCGCCGAGCAGGGCGATCACATCGCTCGCGGCCGCCGGCGGGACGCTGAGGTGGTAGAGGCGGCGGGGCTTGCCCCCGAGCTCCGCCTCGGCGCGTGCGACCGCCGCCGAGAGGCCGTCCGCACCGGCGCCGGTGGCGACGTAGGTGAGGCGGGCCGCGAACGAGTCGAGCTCGTCGGCGCTCGCGGGGTGGCGGGCGAACTCGCGGCAGGCTCGCTTCGCGAGGTCGCGAAACTCGTCGTCGGCAAGATCCTCCAGCGATGTGCCGACGAGCCTGAAGTCGGGCATCAGGCCGGCCTGCGCGAGATGGAGCAGGCCGGGGAGGAGCTTGCGCTTGGCGAGGTCGCCGGTGGCGCCGAAGAGGACGATCACATGCGGGTCGAGCGGAGGCAGGACCGCGGTCGCAACGTCGCGAGGCCCGCTCGCCATCTCCATCCCCTCGGAACCTAGCGGACCCGGCCCGCGAGCCGATCGGCGTCTGCGGCGCCGCCGGCGATCGTGTACTCGGGATCACCGCCGGCGGCGCCTCGACGAACGCCTCCTACGGGTACGACTCCCCGAAGATCTCCCGCGATCCCTTCGGCCCGTCGTTGAACAGGAAGAACGCCTTCGGAGAGACCCCGCCCTGGCAGGCATCGCCGTCCCCGTTGAACGGGTTAGCGGTGCAGTTGGAGGAGATCGGCGACTTCGTGCCGAGGGTGAGCCCCTCCGGCGAACGCTTGATCCCGTGGGCGGTGTCGAGCACGAAGGTCGGGTCCGCCGGGTTCTCGAAGTGGCCGACGAACAGCCTCTCGGACGTGTTGACCGTCTCGTGCCAGGTCACGAACGAGCGATGCATGCTACCCCCTGTCGATCGATTCCTGTCGAAGCGATCCGATCAGATCGCCCCCCCGGTAAGTCAATGTCCTTTGACACATTCACCGGATTTCAACGACGGCGCGCAACGCTGTCGGGGGTGGGCACCGTAGGTAGCGGGGCTCGGGCGCTGCTCGCGCTCGCGGCCGGCCTGGCGGCGACGGCGCTCGCCACGCCTTCGGCCGAGGCCGCGCCGCCGCTCGAGTGGTCGCGGCCAGCGTTGATCGACCACCGGCCGCCCTACTACCGCCCCGGCTCGCTGAGCGGGGTCTCGTGCCCGTCGCAATCGCTCTGCGTGGCTGCGTCCCGCGGCGCGATCCTCACCACCCACCGGCCGACCGGCGGCCCGGCACGCTGGCGGCTCGCCAGGGTCGACGACGGCGCCCTCCTCACGGACGTCTCGTGTCCGTCGCCGTCGCTTTGCGCCGCGGTCGCCCGCCCGGGCGACGTCCTCACCGCGACGAGGCCCGCGGGGGGCGCCGCGGCGTGGAAGCGTGTCCACCTGCGCGACGTGCACCCAACCGGGATCTCTTGTCCGGCCCCCTCGCTGTGCGTGGCGGTCGCGCCGCGGGGGAGGATCCTCACCTCCACCCATCCGACCGGCGCCGCGTCGGCGTGGAGGATGGCGAAGGCCGGCCCCAAGCTCGTTCTGACCGGTGTTTCCTGCGCGTCGCCCTCGCTGTGCGTGGCGGTCGACCGCGCAGGCGACGTCCTCACCTCGAGCGCCCCGGCTGCCGGCGCCGGCGCCTGGGCCCGAACGCACATCGCCGAAGCGGCGCTCACCGGCATCTCCTGCGCTCCGGCCACCTCGGCCTGTGTCGCCGTCGACGACATCTCAATCTACGCCTCGACCGACCCCGGGGGCGGCGCCGGAGCCTGGACCGGCGCCGCGGTCGACGGCCCCGACGGCGGCCTGACGCGCGTCGCCTGCCCGTCGGCGTCGCTGTGCGCGGCCGTCGACAGAGGCGGCAACGTCCTCACCTCGACCGCCCCCAGCGCCGGCGCCGGTGCCTGGACGGTGACCGCGGTCGGCGGCAACCTGAGGGGCGTCTCCTGCCCCTCGGCCGCGCTCTGCGTCGCCGTCACCTCCGAGGGAAACGCGGTCTCCTCGACCAGCCCCACCGCCGGGGATCGGGCCTGGCGGGTGGCGTTCGTTCACGGCTTCAACTACCTGACCGGGATCTCGTGCCCCTCGGCGTCGCTATGCGTCGCCATCGACGGCCAGGGGCGGGTTCTGAGCTCGACCCATCCGGCGGCTGGCGCCCGCGCCTGGAGGGTACGGAGGGTCGACCGAGCCAACGGGCTCACCGGCATCTCCTGTCCGTCGCGCTCGCTTTGCGTCGCCGTCGACGGCCGCGGCAACGTCGTCGTCACGCGGCGGCCGACCGGCCGGGCGAACGCATGGAAGGTCGTCGACGTCCGCGGGACCGCCGACCTGACCGGGGTCTCGTGCGCGTCGCCCTCGCTGTGCGTGGCGGTCGACGGCCGGGGCACGGT
>JBKPNB010000120.1:0-4291 GCA_046732395.1 Actinomycetota bacterium
GGGGCGAGGACGTCGTCGGAGCGCCGGCCGAGGCGCGGCGCCTCGTGGATCTCGAGCCCGACCCCGTGGCCGAGCCCGTGGCCGAACCGCTCGCCGAACCCGGCCTCCGCGATCAAATCGCGGGCGGCCGCATCGGCCTCCTTCCCGCCGACCCCGCTGCCGATGGCGCGAAGCGCCGTCTGCTGTGCCTCGAGCACGAGCCGATACGCCTCGCGCTCCTCCTCGTCCACCTCGCCCACCGCGAAAGTCCGCGTGCAATCGGAGCAGTAGCCGTCGACCTTCGCCCCCATGTCGATCAGAAGCAGCTCGCCCGGCCCGATCACGCGATCGGACGCCTCGTGGTGCGGGACCGCGCTGTTCTCGGCCGCGGCGACGATCGGCGAGAAGGACGCCCCGGCGGCCCCGAGCTCGCGCATCCGAACCTCGGCGGCGAGGGCGACCTCGGCCTCGGTTCGGCCCTCGAATCCGCGCTCACAGAGCCATTCGTAGACCTCGTCGGCGATCCGCGCCGCGGTCGCCATCGCCTCCGCCTCGCCCTCGTCCTTCAGGCGCCGCAGCCGCTCGACCAGGCCTCCCGCCGGGACCAGCTCGACCCCGTCGGGCGACGCCTCGCGGAGCCGCTCGAGCGACTTCACGCTCGTCTGCGCATCGTCGAAGCCGACCCGGCCGCGCAGTCGCGCCGCCGTCTCGGGGACGAGCTGGTGGTCGATCCTCACCCGCTCGAAACCGGAGTCGACCTCGCGCGCAGCCCGCTCGACATAGCGGAAGTCGGTGAAGAACATCCGCTTGTCCGGGCCGACGAGCGCGAGCCCGCTCGTCCCCGAGAATCCGGTCAGCCAGCGGACGTTGGCGATCGCGTCCGGGCCCGAGTCGCCGGGGCGGACGAGGTCGCCGACCAGCAGTCCGTCGAGGCCGCGTTCGACGACCAGCTCCGCCAGGCGGGCGGCGCGCTCGCCGCTCACGACAGCCGCTCCCGCAGCATCTCGAGCGCGCGCCTGTAACCCTCGGCCCCCTCCCCGGCCACACGCCCGATCACCAGGCCGTCGAGCACCGATACCCGCCGCCATTCCTCGCGTGAGTCGACGTCGGAGAGGTGGACCTCGACCGCGGCAACGCCGGCGATCTCGAGCGCGTCGTGGATCGCGTAGCTGTAGTGAGTCCAGGCCCCGGGATTGAGGATCGCGCCGTCGGCGATCTCCGCGAGCCGGTGCAGGTGCTCGACGAATTCACCCTCGTGGTTGGTCTGGAAGAACGCCGCCTCGAGCCCGAGCTCTCGCGCCCAGCGCTTGATCTTGACCTCGAGCTCGGAGAGGCTCAGCGAGCCGTAGTGCTCGGGCGCGCGCCGGACCAGCACGTCGAGGTTGACGCCGTGCATGACCTCGATCCGGTTGTGGCTGACGACGCTCACCGGTCCTTCCCTCGGAGCTCCTCGATCGCTGATCGGACCCTAGCCCCATCGACGAGCTGGCCGGTAGCGACCGCGCCGGGCCGCTCCACTAGGACGAAGCCGACGCCCTGCGCCCCCGCCTTCTTGTCGCGCTCGACGGCCGCCAGGACGTCGTCGGTGGCGACGTCCGGATCGAGCGCGGTCGGTAGCCCGTGCCGGCCGAGGAGAGCCCGGACCTCGTCGCGCAGCCCGCCGGCGTCCGAGAGCCGCAGCGCGGCGAGCAGCCCGAGCCCGACCGCCTCGCCGTGGCGGTAACGGCGGTAGGCGGTCGCGGCCTCGATCGCGTGGCCGACCGTGTGACCGAGATTGAGGGCGGCGCGCGCGCCCGAATCGCGCTCGTCCTCGGCGACGACGCCGAGCTTGACCCGCGCGCATGGCGCGACCAAAGTCGCCACCGAGTCAGCGTCGAGCGCCTCGATCCTCCGAACCCGCTCCCACAGCTCGCCGCCCGCGATCAACGCCGTCTTCACCACCTCGACGAAGCCGGCCGCGAGCTCGGGGCCCGGAAGCGTGGCGAGCGTCGCGGTGTCGGCGATCACCGCCGCCGGTTGGTGGAAGGCGCCGACGTAGTTCTTCGCCGCGGCGATGTCGACGCCGGTCTTCCCGCCCCAGGCGGAGTCGACCTGGCCGACAAGCGTCGTCGGGACCTGGACCACCCCCACCCCGCGCTGGTATACGGCCGCACAGAATCCGGCGAGGTCGCCGGCGACCCCGCCGCCGAGTGCGACCACGTGGTCGTCCCGGCGCATCCCGGCCCGGGCCAGCTCGCCGAGGACGCGCTCGGCCTCCGCGAGCGTCTTGCTGGGCTCGCCCGGCTCGACCTCGATCTTCGCCTCCAGCGGGTCGAGCCTGCGGCCGTGGAGGCGGGCCACGGTCGCGTCGGCGACGCAGAAGCGGCGCCCGGCGACCGGCCAGTCGAAGGCCCCGAGGATCTCGGCGCCGACGAAGCCCGGGTACTCGCCCGACCCGCTCGCCCCCCACAGCAGGCGCGCCCCGGCGGGCGCCTTCCGCAGCGAGAGCAGATGCGGCAGCGCGCGCGCCGCGACGTCTTCGCCATCGGGAAGGAAGGCGTCGGCGAGCGACGCGTAAAGCGGAGCCCGCTCGGCGTGGAGCGCGACGAACGCCTCGCGATCGCGGGCCAGCGGACGTTCGCGGCGCCGCGCCCGCCCCCACGCGGTCTCGACACCGACGTCGAGCCAGACCACGACGTGCCGGCGAAGCGCCTCGCGCACCGCCTCGGAGAGGACCGCGCCGCCGCCGAGTGCGACAGCGCCGCCCCGGGCCCCGTCGAGCAGCGGAACGACGACGCCCCTCTCGCGGGCCCGGAACTCGGCCTCGCCGCGGCGGTCGAAGAACTCGGCGATCGACATCCCGAGCTCACGTTCGACGAGCTCGTCGGCGTCGACGGCGTCGAGCCCCGCCGCCCGCGCGGCGCGCAGGGCCCGCGACTTCCCCGCGCCCATGAACCCGATGAAGACGAGGGCGCGGTCCGCCGTGGTACCACGACTCAGCGCCGCCAACCGATGCGCTCCCGGTAGGCGGCGAGCGCCCGCGTCGCGTCGTCGACGTGGTCGCCGCCGAACTTCTCCCGGTAGCAGGCGCCGAGGACGAGCGCGACCATCGCCTCGGCGACGACGCCGGCCGCCGGGACGACCGTCGAGTCGGTCCGCTCGCGAAGCGCCTGCGCCGGCTCCTTGGTCTCGGTGTCGACGCTGAGAAGGGGCTTGGTCAGGGTGGAGATCGGCTTCAGCGCGCCGCGGACGACGAGCGCCTCGCCGTTCGACATCCCGCCCTCGACCCCGCCGGCGCGGTTCGTCTCGCGGTACCAGCCGCGCTCCTCGGAGAAGAAGATCTCGTCGTGCGATTCGGAGCCCGGGGCGGCGGCGACCTCCCAGGCCTCGCCGACCGAGACGCCCTTGACCGCCTGGATCGAGACCAACGCCGCGGCGAGCCGGGAGTCGAGCCGCTCCGCCCAACTCGCGTGCGAGCCGAGCCCGGGGACGAGCCCGAACGCCCGAACCTCGAAGATCCCGCCGAGGCTCTCGTTCGCCTTCCGCAGCCGGTCGATCTCGGCGACCATCGCCGCACCCGCCGCCTCGTCGAGGCAGCGGACCGGCGATTCGTCGACCGTCGCGAAGTCATCGGGCCCGAGGTCGTCGCGCTCGGGCGCCGTCACCGACCCGATCCGCAGCACGTGGCTGTGGACGCTGACCCGAAACGCGCGCAGGAGCTCCTTGGCGATCGACCCGGCGGCGACCCGGGCGGCCGTCTCGCGGGCGCTCGCCCGCTCGAGCACGTTGCGAACGTCGGAGTGGCCGTACTTCAGGAGCCCCGCGAGGTCGGCGTGCCCGGGGCGCGGGGTGTGGACCTCCTCGACCTCGGCCTCGACCGGCCACGGGTTCATCCGCTCCTCCCAGTTCGCGTAGTCGCGGTTGGCGACGAGCAGGGCGATCGGGCTCCCGAGCGTGCGCCCGTGCCGGACGCCTGAGCGCACCTCGACCGCGTCGCGCTCGATCTTCATTCGCCCGCCGCGCCCGTGGCCGAGCTGGCGCCGCGCGAGCTCGCGGTCGATCCGCTCGCGCGAGAGCTCGAGCCCCGCGGGCATGCCCTCGACGATCGCCACCAGGCCCGGCCCGTGCGATTCGCCGGCGGTTGTGAAGCGCAATGACACGCGCTCGCAACGTTAGTCGGAGCTATGCGCCCAGCATGCTCGTCGCGTACCAGCGGACGAGCGAGTCACCGAACAGGAGCCCGACGAGGCCGCCGGCGGCGAGAAACGGAGCGAACGGGAGCGGGCGCCGGCGCGCCGCGGCGCCGGCGCGGACGACGAGCGCGGCGCCGGCG
>JBKPNB010000121.1:0-9966 GCA_046732395.1 Actinomycetota bacterium
CTCGAGCGCGGCGTCGCTCGGGTCGTCGAGGGCCGCGAGGGCGAGGCCGTAGGCGCCGGCGGCGCCGATCAGCGGCGCGCCGCGGACCGCCATCTCGCGGATCGCCGTCGCCGCGTCCGCGGCTCTGGAGAGGCGCAGGACGCGAAACGAGTGCGGCAGCGCGCGCTGGTCGATCGCGAGGACGGTCCGCCCGTCCCCGTCGACCCAGATCGTCCGGTAGGCGATTCCGCCGACGTCCAACTCGTCCCTCGGCGCCACCTTAGCCCCGCCGGGGGCGGGCGGCTCAGCCGGGGCGCGGCCTGAACCGCCCGCCGTAGACCGGCAGCTCGAGGTCCGGTCCCTGGCGCTCGATCTGCTCCCACATCCGCGACACCCCGGCGGTGCCGAAGCGGCGGACGCGCGCGACGGCGTCGAGGTCGAGGACATCGGTGATCAGCTCCTCGGAGTCGCCGGCCGCGAGGCGGACGATTCCCTCCGGATCGACGATCAGGCTGCGCCCGAGCCCGGCGGGGGCCGCGGCGTTGACCGAGACGACGTAGAGCTGGTTGAAGATCGCGTTGGCGCGGGCGAGCACGAGTTCGGCGTCGCGGTCGCTCGTCGTCGTCAGCGTCGGCTGGACGACGGCCTCGGCGCCCATCCACGCGAGCTGGCGGAAGGTCTCAGGAAAGTTGCCGTCGTAGCAAATCGCGAGCCCGATCCGGCCGACGTCGGGGATGTCGAACGTCGTGAAGCGATCGCCGGGCGCGCAGCTCTCGTGCGGCTGCCAGGGGAAGACCTTGCGGTAGCGCGCGACGAGCTCGCCGGCCGGCGAGAGGACGACCACCGTGTTGTGGAGGCGCCCATCGGCGCGCTCGTAGAGCGAGCCGGGGACGAGCCACACCCCGGCCTCGCGGGCGAGCGCGGCGAGCGCGTCGGTGAGCGGCCCGGGCACCTCCGTCGCCACCTCCGCCGCGTATCCGGCGTGGTCGGAGAAGGGGAGGGGGAGCGCCGCGAGGTGGAGCTCGGGGAGGACGATGAGCTGGGCGTGCGGCGCGGTGGCGCGGACCGCGGGCAGGCGGTCGGCGAGCGCCCGCAGCGTCGCCTCTGGGTCGCCGGGGACCGGCGCCGTCTGGAGTGCGGCGATGGAGAGCGTGCGCAACCGCGTCAGCCGTTCACCACCGCGTCGAACGCCTGGGTCACCTTCCGTCCCTGGGCGCCGCCGAGGACGGGCTCGTAGGTGCAGTTCCGCGTGTAGTGCCTGGTGGGGAAGATCAGCTTGCTCCTCGCTCTACTACTACCCCGACCTCGACGATCTCCTGCTCGAAGTTTCGCGCGATGCGATGCACCGCTACGCCGAGCGCCGCGCCGAGGCCGTCCGCGAGCTCGCCGAGCCCGCCGACCAGCTCCGCCTCGCGATTCGGCTCGGGATCCCGACCGGTCCCGACGACGACGAGAGCCGCCTGCTCTACGAGCTCGACGCGTTCACCGGGTCGAGCGCGGCCTTCGGGGTGTTGACCTCCGCCTACTTCGATCGCCAGGTGGCGCTGTACGAAGCGGTGCTCGAGGCGGGCGCCGCGCGCGGCGGACTTCGACCTCGTCGAGCCGGCGAGCCGGATCGCCCGCGGGCTGGTCGCGCTCGAGGACGGCCTCGGGCTCCAGGTCGTGATCGCCCACCCGGCGATCGACGGCGCCGAGGCCGAGCGCATCATCGTCGCCCTCGCGAGCGCGGCGACCGGGGTCGACCTCGCGCGCCGCCAACCGGCGCCCGCCTGATCGCATCGCGGCGGTCGGTTAAACCTATGCCTGGGTGAAGCTCTGGCTTGCGGTAGGAGCGGTGGTCGCGCTCGCGGCGGGCACGGCCACGGCGCTCCTGGCGGATCACGATCTCTGGAAGTCGACCGGCACGGCTGGCGCCGGGCGGACGCACGCGCCGATCGTCTTCCATCGGCCGGTGCCGCCGCCGGTGATCCGCCCGCGGCCGTCCCGCTTCGAGCTGCGCCGCGCACCGGCTCATCTGCCGGTCCACGTCGCCTTCGCCCGGCCGCCGAAGGCCGGGATCCTCTTCGACGTCGACAGCGGCCGCGTGCTCTGGGAGCGCGACCCGAGGCGGCGGCGCCCGATCGCGAGCTTGACGAAGATGCTGACCGCGCTGATCATCGCCCGCCGCGATGGTCCGAACGAGCGGGTGCTGATCACCAAGCACGCGCTGGCCTACCAGGGGTCTGGGATCGGGGTCCTGCCGCGGGGAAAGCGGGTGCCGCTTCGCGACCTGTTCGCCGGGCTGCTGCTGGTGTCGGGGAACGACGCCGCGATCGCCCTCGCCGAGCACGACGCGAGCAGCGTCCCGGACTTCGTCCATCGCATGAACCACTGGGCCCGACGCCTCGGGCTTCGCTGCTCGCACTTCTCGACCCCAAGCGGGATCGTCGACCGCCGCAACCACTCCTGCCCCCGCGACCTCGCGGAGCTCGCCCGCGCCGACCTCGCGAACCGGCGGATCGCCCGGGTGGTCTCCGAGCGCCACGCGCGGTTCCGCTTCCCGGTCAAGGGCGGCTACCTCGACCTCTACAACAACAATCCGTTCATCATCGAACGGATGCCGGGGATCACGGGGATCAAGACCGGCTACACGACGGCGGCCGGGCGCTGCTACGTCATCACCCGGCGGCTCGGCGGGCACGAGCTCGGCGTCGTCCTACTGAACACGCCGAACCCGCTCGATCAGGTGCCGGCGCTCCTGCGCGCCGGCGCCCACGCCGAGGACTGACCGGCGGCCTCGCCGGGCTGCGGAGCGACGCGCCGCCGGGCACGCCACCGACGGAACCGGCCGAGCAGGCGGCGCCACCGCGGCGCCTTCGCGCCGACGATCTCGTCGCGGGCCCTGAGGTCGAGGTAGAGCAGCGTTCGGCCGATCGTGACGAACGGGAGGAGCAGGGCGTAGACCACCGAACTCGCGACATTGACCCAGGTGAGCGAGAAGTTCGCGAAGATCAGGAAGAACCCCAGGACCGGCCCGGGCACGACGATCAGCAGCGAGAGGAACCCGGCGATCGCGAGGGTTCGCCACCAGTGGTCGCGCACGACGCGGGTGCTGCCGCGAAACGCCTCCCTGATCGAGCGATCCTCGAACAGGATTTCCTGCTGGATGAATTGCCAGTCGACGAACTTCCAGGCCGCGATCGGAGCTCCGATCAGCGTGATCACGAGCGCGAGCAGGATCACGTTGGCGAGGACCTCAGCCGCGACGAGGCGCCAGATCCGGCTGAAAGTCAGCCGGTAGGACCCCGCGAACGTCGCCCTGCCGTCGCGCTCGATCAGGTAGACGGCGGCCACGATGGCGCCGGTGATCAGCGCGTAGCCGAGGGTCCTGATCGCGCCGGCGAACGAGATGTCGAGATCGAGCGTGAAGTCGGCAACCGAGATGATCGGATGGATGTCGCTCACTCCGGTGATCTGGCGGTACACCCACTGGAACCCGGCGATCGCGAGGACCATCGCCACCGTCGTTGCCGCGATCGCCACGAAGACGCGCCAATAGCGCCCGTAGAGCTGGCGGGAGACCCGTAGCAGCTGGCCGAACGCCCGAGGCTGGCGAAGGCGTGAGAGATCCGCCGGACGCCAGCGGGTGAGCACGATCGGCGCGAGGACGATCGCGGCGATGATCACCGCCAGCACGAGGGCGCCGGTCGACGATTGCGCCTGGAGGTTGATGAACTTGGAGACCGCCGAGACAGCGCCGCAGAACACGCCGGAGGCTGCCGGACCGATGACGTTCCCGCCCGGAAGCTGCGGGCTCGTCGACCGGATCCCTTCCATCCAGGTGATCGGATGCCGCCACTGCGGCTTCTCGTACGGCCCGGTCGGACCGTTGTTGCTGAAGCCGACCTCCTTCTGGCCCCAGTGGCCGCGGTAAAGGAGCCATTGGAAGCGGCTGCCGGGCGCCGGCCTGCTCGTCATGAGGATGGACGTCGGAGTTAGCCGCCGCACCGGCTCGCTCGTGTTGTCGCATCCGACCCCCGAGCCGTGCTGGCCGTTGCCGAGGTAGACGGCGGAGCCGAAGAAGGTCGCGTGCGAGCCTGCCGCCGGATAGACGATCGGGTGGGTGCGGCGTCTCTGCACCTTCTCGTCGGTCCAACTCGCCTTCTCGCCACCGGCGTGCTGGTAGAGCGCGATCTCGTACGGGCCCGTCTTCAGGGCCTTCGCCGGCGTGTTTGCGTCGAAGGCGATCTGCATGCCCTCCCAGTCGCCCTCGTGGAGGTCGTTGAACTGATTGAAGTACCAGAAGAACCAGTACTCGACGACCACGGCGTGGGCCTTGCGCACCACGTGGGCATAGGTGACCGCCGGGGCCCGGCCCTCCTTCTTCAGCTTCTGGAAGTCCTTCGCGTAGGTGCAGCCGGCATCGAGCGGCTTGTCCGGGATGTTGAGGTAGTAGTTCTTGCCGAGCCCCGCGATGTCGCCGGCCGTCGGCGCGGTGGCGACCGTCTGCCTCCCCTTCGGCCCGTAGTGGTCCAGGGCTACGTTCGGGTTGCCGAGGAAGGTCCCAACCCGGGTCGGCTCGAACTGCTCCTCAGAGGTGTCGCAAGGGGGATTCTCGGTCTGCGTGCGCAGGAAGAGGATCGGGGAGTACTCGTGAACCAGGCGCTGGACAGGGGTCGCGGTCGCGGCGCCGGGGGCGACGAGAAGGGCGAGCGCCGAGACGAGCGCGGCCGCGACGCACCACTCCCTGCGCTTCACGGCGCCAACGTACCAGCCGCTCCGTACGCAGAACCCCTCTTGCGGGGGTTTCGTGCGGCGGCGGCCGGATAATGAAACGCTCGAGGGGGCGACGACGATGGGCCTTGGACGGGCAACCACGCGGATGATCGCCGGGCGCGGGCCCGGGCGCTCGTGGCAGGCAACGACGCTGCAGCTTGCGGTGGCGCTGGCCTTCGCCGACGCGTCGATCGTCGTGCTGGCGCTGCCGCGGATCGTCGACGAGCTCCACACCTCGATCTCCGCCGTGACCTGGGTGATCATGGCCTACAACCTGGCGCTGATCGTCGGCGTGCTGGCCTACCTCGCGGTCCAGAACCGCTTCGGACCGCGTCCGGCCCTGCTCACGGGGCTGGCGCTGTTCGGGCTGGCCTCGATCGGGTCGGGCGCTGCCGGCTCGCTCGGCACGCTGGTCGCGATGCGCTGCCTGCAGGGCGCCGGCGGCGCGCTGCTCCTGTGCGGATCGCTGCCGCTGCTCGCCGGCGCCTCGGACTCGGGCCGCTCGCCGGCGGCGGGATGGTCGACAGCGGCGGCCGTCGGCGCGGCGATCGGACCGGCCGCGGGAGGACTCCTGACGCAGGCGTTCGACTGGCGCGCGATCTTCCTCGCGCAGGCGCCGGCCGCGGCGCTCGCCGCGGCCGCCGTCATCGGCGCGCACGTTCGCCGGTCGCGGCCGACGCGCGCCGAGGCGGACGCTAACGGCGCGCTCAATGCCGGCACGGCGAACGCGGCGCTCCTGCTCCTGTCCGCCGGCCTCATCGGCGCCCTGTTCCTGGTCGTCGTTCTGCTGATCGACGTCTGGCAGCTGTCGCCGGCCGGCGCCGCGGCGGTCGTCAGCGCGATCCCGCTGGCAACGATCGTCGCCGAGCGACTCGGACGCTCGGGCCCGCCGATAGCGCTCGCCGGCGGCGGCGCGTGCCTTCTCGCGCTCGGGCTGGCCGGGATCGCGTTCGTTCCGACCGGCGAGGTCGGGCTGGTGGTCCTCGCCCTCCTCGGCTGCGGCGCCGGCCTCGGCCTGGGGTTCACGAGCCTCACCGCCGCCGCCCTCGGGGGCTCCGGTTCGGCGACGACGCGGGCGGGGCGCACGGTCGCGGCGCGCGACGCCGGCCTCGTCGTCGGCCTCCTGATCCTCACCCCGATCTTCGTCGGCGACCTGAACGCGGCGCCCCAGAAGGCGATCCCCAGTGTCGCCGGCGCAGTCGCCGCGGCGCCGATCCCCGAGTCGCTCAAGGCTGAACTCGGGACCGAGCTCATCAAGGTCTATGGCGCCACCCCGCAGGGCAGCCTCCCTGACCTCGAGCCGGCGTTCGCGCGCGTCCGCCGCGACGCGAGCGGGCCGACGGTTCAGCAGCTCGGGACCCTCGAGAGCCAGCTCCAGTCGACGATCGAGACGACCGTCACCCACAGCTTCCGCCGCTCGTTCCTCTTCTCCGCGCTCTTCGCCCTGCTCGTCCTCCCGGTGCTCGGGCTGCGGCTCGCGCGCGACCGTCGCCACGGTCCGCGAGCGAGCGGGGGCATCGCGCGATCATCTTCACGACGCCAGTCGGCATCGCGCAGAGCCTGGCCGCATCCCGGTTAAACTCGACGCCCCCGGGCGCTTAGCTCAGTAGGGAGAGCGCCAGCTCGACAAGCCCGCCTATGCGCAGCGGGGTTTACGGCTCAACCAAGCCGTTTGCGGGGTCCACATCGACGCCCTGCGGCGAATCCACATACTCGCTCTTTGCGGTCGATTCGCGGCGATTTGGGCCGAGGATCGCCTTTCGGCCCATTCGGAGCTGGTGTGGCGGGCGTTCATCGCAAATGAGCAGGTGGCTTCTAAGCGACCGCGCGATTTCACCGTTATGGCTAAACGAAGCGGTTTTCGGGGACGCGGACCGCCGCAAAGGGGCTCGCGAAATAGCTGGTGTTTGCGCCTGATTGCCGGGGGTTTGGGCAGAGGATCTGGCTTTCTGCCCAATTCAACCGGCTGGGATCGCCCGTTCCAATCCGGCCGCCCGGACTAAGCAAGCAAGCATTCGCCGAAACTAGCGCCTCTTGGTCCAGGATCCGCCGGTGTCGGACGCGCCGCGAGACGCTTCACGTGGTCACCAGCGTGCAGTAGCGAGAGCCAACTCAGCCCGGACGCCTCCTCGTCGTCCATAGCGAGTGTGTCCCGGCCGGCATCGCCGCGCTCGCATTCTCGGCGACACGACCGCACGGCAGCTACTAGTCAGGCGCCCCCGGAGCGAGCGCGCAGCGGGGCGGGCACGAGCGCCGCGCCGGCGATCACGAGGCCGAACGCGAGTAGGCGGGCGGCGATCCCGAGGGGGCCCGTCCCGACCGGCTCGCCGAAGACGAGGATGCCGCCGAGGATCGCGGCGAGGTTTGCGGCCACCGAGGTGATCGCGATGACCTCGATGGCGTCACCGATCTGCAGGCTGCGAGCGGAGGCGTAGAAGGAGATGACGAAGGAGACCAGCGCGGTCAGCGTCCACGGGCTGACCAGGCCGAGCAGCGGCCCGTGGGCGTGGGTGAGGTACTTGATGGCGACGTCGGAGACCCCGAACAGAACGCCGGCGGCCGTCGCCAGCAGTAGCGCCTCGCGGCGCTTCGCCATGCCCCTGCGGGTCGAGATCCTGACGAGCCCGGCGCCGAGCGCCAGGATGGCGCCCTCGACGGCGATGAGCGCCGCCAGGGAGGAGCGTTGCGGTCCCTCCGCCCTGGCGGTCAGACCGATGATCGCCAATCCCGCGGCGGTGATCGTCACGCCCGCCCATTGGCGCCGTCCGAGGCGAAACCCGAAGAATCGCTCGGCGAGCACCGCGAGGAAGACGAGCCCCCCGGCCAAGACGGCCTGCACGCTCGAAAGGGGGGCGAGCGAGAGTGCTCCGACGTGCAGGCCCCAGGCGAGGAGCGAGACTATCCACCCGACCACGAACCATCGCGAGCGAAACAGATCGGCGGCGCTGCGCAGCGGATGGCGCACGCGGATCGGTCGCACGAGAACGGCGCCGCGGTGCTTGAACAGGAAACTGGCGTTGGTACCCAACGCCGACCCGAGCGCAAGGATCAGTCCGATGATCATCGGTAGGGGCTCAGTCTGCCGCCGGACGAGGGTTCACGCCGGGCGTGGCAGGGCGGCATGCACAGCAGCCGATCGATCCGCCCGTTGGCCAGAGCCGCCGAGTTGCGCTCGGCCAGTATGGCCTTAAGTATTCACCGGAGGGGGTCATGCCGAGCCGCGTCGATCCGATAGACACCTAGCAGCGCCGTCACCGCTGGCTCGGCTTCCCCCTCGCCGTGGCATACAAGTTCGGCGACGACCAGGGGACCTACCTGACGGCGCTGATCGCCTACTACGGCTTCCTGTCGCTGTTCCCCCTGCTGCTCCTGCTGGTGACGATCCTCGGCTTCGTCCTCCGGGGCGACCCCGACGTCCAGGCCGAGCTCGTCAACTCGACGCTCGCCGAGCTCCCAATCATCGGTGGCCAGCTGCGTGAGAACGTCCACTCGCTCCGGGGCAGCGGGGTCGGGCTCGTGGTGGGGATCGTCGGCACGATCTACGCGTGCCTGGGCGCCGCCGGGGCGATCCAGAGCGCGTTCAACCGAGCCTGGGCCGTCCCCCGAAACCAGCGACCGAACCCGATCGCCCGGCGGCTGCGCAGCCTGCTCCTGCTGGTCGTGCTTGGCGCCGGCGTCCTCGTCACCGCGGCGCTGTCGGCGCTCCCGACGGGGGCGGGGCCTTTGGCGCCAGCGTCGGTACCGCGCGGCATCGCCGCGATCCCGCTCGCCACGCTCGTCAACGTCGGCCTCTTCATGCTCGTCTTCCGGGTCCCCACGGGAGGGGGGGTACCGACCCGTCAGCTGCGTATCGGCGCGCTCGCCGCCGGCGTCGGCTGGGAGCTCGTGCAGCTCCTCGGCACCTACTTCGTCGCGCACACCCTGAAGGGAGCGCCGGAGGCCTACGGCGTCTTCGGCCTGGTGCTGGGGTTGATCGCGTGGATTTAGCTGCTGGCCCTGGTGATCGTGCTTGCGGCCGAGACAAACGTCGTCGCTCAGCGCCGGCTCTGGCCGGGGGCGCTGCTCACCCCGTTCACCGACCGGGTTGACCTCGCCTCGGCCGACGAGCGCGTCTACACGGCGTACGCCGAGAGCGAGCGCCGCAAGGGGTTAGAGGTCGTCGACCTCGACTTCGAAACGCCGGCCGAGGAGAGGGCTGCGAAGGAGAAGGAGGGCGGCGAACCCGGGCGGTGACGCGGTTCAGAGATAGCCGCGTCGGCGAAACCAGACGAAGAGCGCGCCGCAGGAGGCCAGCAAGCTGCCGACGCCGTAGACGACGAACGTCCAGACCGAGGTGATGTGGTCGACCATCCAGCCGAAGTTCATCCCGAAGAAGCCGACGATGAACGAGAGTGGCAGGAAGATCGTGGCGACGAGGGTGAGCTGCTTGTTGGTTTCGTTCTGGCTGACGCTGATTTCGTTCTGGCGCGCGCCCAGCACGGCGAGGTTCGCCTCCAGGATGCTGGTCAGGAGCTCGCGCTCGGCAGTGATCTCGTCGTGGACGAGCTTGACGTGGTCGTTGACGTCGCGGAAGTAGTTCTGGATCTCGGTCGTGACGCGCGGCTCGGCGCCGCGCTCGATCGCCGCCAGAGGCGCGAGCAGCGGGTGGACCGCGCGGTAGAACTCGATCGCCTCTCGCTTTAGGAAGTAGATGCGCTGGGCCTGGTCGGCCTCGCCCTCGAAGACCCGCTCCTCGGTGTCCTCGATGTCCGCGCTCAGCCCTTCGACGACCGGCGCGTAGTCATCGACCACTTGGTCGAGCACGGCCCAGACGACGGCGACCGGTCCGGCCTCCATCAGTTCCGGGCGCGCCTCGAGGCGCTCGCGCGCCGGCCGCAGTCCGCTGGCGCCGCCGTGGCGCACCGTGATCGCGTAGCCCGGCCCGGCGAAGATGTGGATCTCGCCGAAGTCGACCCGCTCGCGATCGTCGTCGTAGCGCGCGGTTCGCAGGACGACGAAGTAGTGATTCTCGTAGTCCTCGATCTTCGCGCGCTGATGGACGTCGCGGGCGTCCTCGATCGCCAGCTCGTGGACCGGGAAGTGGGTTGCGAGATCGCTCATCTCCTGCGCGGTCGGTTCGTGGATCCCGAGCCAGACGAACCCGTCCCGCTCCGCGGCGAGGACCCCGGCCTCGGCGATCGACGTCGGATCCTCGCGCTGGCGGCTCCCGGCCTTGTAGTGGGCGCAGTCGAT
>JBKPNB010000122.1:0-3717 GCA_046732395.1 Actinomycetota bacterium
CGCTGGGACGACGCCGATGGAGCGTCGCCGCGACGCCGGGCTCGCCGCCGCCGCGACCGCGCTCGCGATCGAGGCGCTCGCGGTCCGCAGCGAGGGGATGGGGACGACCGGGGCGCTCGGACTCCGTCCCGGGATCGCGACCGCCGTCCCCGGCGAGGCGGAGCTGGTCGTCGACCTCCGCCATCCCGACGCCGGCGCGCTTGAGGCGATGGTTGCGGGCACCGTCGCCGCCGCGGAGGAAGCGGCCGCCGCGCGGGGCTGCGAGCTCGCCGTCGAGCCCGTGTGGGGGATCGAGCCGATCTCGTTCGACGAGCGCCTCGTCGGCCTCGCCGCCGAGGCCTGCCGAGAGGCCGCGGGTTCGGATCGGGTGCTGACGAGCGGCGCCCTCCACGACGCCGCCGAGCTCGCACGCGTGGTCCCGGCGGCAATGATCTTCAGCCCTTCGATCGCCGGCCTCAGCCACACCGCCGCCGAGGACACCGACGAGGCCGACCTCGCCGCGGCGGTCGAGGCCTTCGGCCTCCTCGCCGAGCGCGCCCTCGCGGGCTAGCCGGCCCGATTCGCAACTGTGCCGCGCTCGAAAGAGCCCCGTTCCCGGGGCCTGTCCCCCCATTGCGCTACACACTTCCATCGCCCAGCACCCGCTTTGCGGTAAATCGCTTGACCACCCCCTGACCCCTGGGTACCGTCGATGTTGGATCGGTACCGCTTCGGGAGGCTACGTCCCGAGGTCACTGTGGAGGGAGGCGACGCTGCACTCGTCACCTAGTTACTGACACTTGCCCATCAGATCGCCGCCCAAACGATCAGCCGATACGTCGACGTGAGATCCGGCCCCGGCAGAAGTGCCGTGCGGACAGGTACGGGCCAATCACGAAGGAGGCCCCTGCATAAGAGTATTGCGAAGACACACAAACGAGGAACTGTCATGTGACGGATCTTGGCAGCGCCAGGATCCAGAGGAAAAGAGGAGAGAGTGAGGAAGATAGGCATAATCGCAGCGTTGGCGATGCTGTTGGTTGCCTTGTCGGCTTCGCCGGCCCTGGCCACCCAAACGACAACGATCGACGCCGCGAATGCTCCGTCGGGCACGCATCTCCAGACGGGCACGATCGGCTGCACCGTTACAGGCCAATCGGTCTCTTGTAGCGGATTCGAGCTCGCCGGTGTCGGCCATACGAACGCGACTTTGGACTTGGTAGCCACCTACACGGCGACTATCGACTGCCGCAACCATGGCGGCAACGTGGTCGAGTCGCACTCGCAGACCGCCACGGTTGAGTCGGGCCCCGTAACCCTACGCTCCACTAAGAACGGGAGGCTTACGGTACCTTCGGCCAGCGTGGACAGGCCGACGAGGGCGGAATTCCTGGCACAGGCAACCTGCCCTAACCCGAACTGGACCCCAGAGATCCGAGAGGGGACCAGCATCACGCTGGTGAGCTTCACGTATACCCTGACGTTCGAGGGGTTCTCGGGGGCCTACATCACGATCACGGGTAACGACCCGTAATCGCAGGCCGTGAAGCGCTAGGCATGAAGAGAGCCGGACCCCGCAGGGTCCGGCTCTTTTCTCGCGGGAAGTCGAGGCCGGCCGCTTCTCCGCGGGTCTCTCCCTTGGCGGCGGGACTCGAGGGGACTGGCGGCAGCTAGCTCGACCTGCTCTCGAGCAGCTCGATCCGGTAGCCGTCGGGGTCGCGGACGAAGCAGAGCCGCGACCCGCCCTCGGAGACGGTGTAGGGCGGACGCTCGGGCTCGATCCCCGCACCGGCGAGTCGCTCCAGGGTCCCGTCGAGGTCGTCGACCGCGATCGCGATGTGGCCGTAACCGGTGCCGATCTCGTACGGCTCGGTGCGCCCATGGTTGTAGGTCAGCTCGAGCCGGGCACCGTCGCCTGGGAGGCCCATGAAGACGTTCGTCGCCTCGTCGCGGATCGGGAGCCGGCGCAGCTCCTCCATCCCCAGCGACTCGTAGAAGACGATCGAGCGCTCGAGGTCGAGTACCCGGTAGCAGGTATGGATCAGCTCGGCCATCGGCCCGAAGATTAGACCTCCGACCTGCATCGACCGCGCCCACGGGACGATCCTTCCGGTCTCGGTGCGGGTCTCCGAGCGCCACTGCGAGCGAGGCGAGGGCCGCCAGCTAGTCTCCGCCGCCGATGGACGCCTACGCCAAGCTCGCGGCGCTCCCGATCGAGGTCTCCGGGTACGAGCTCACGGATCACGATCGCACCTACGGCGAGTTCACCCGCCCCTCGACGCTCGTCCACCTTCGCGGCGGCGGCCAGGAGGGCATCGGCGAGGACGTGGTCTACGACCAGCTCGACCACATCGCCCACCGCGACGCCGGGCCGGTTCTCGACCTGAGCGCGCCGAGGACGCTGGGCGAGCTCTGCGAGTTCCTCGGCGAGCTCGACCTGTTTCCGGGCGCCGCGCCGGTGCGCGAAGCCTCGCGCCGCTACCGGCGCTGGGCGTACGAGTCGGCGGCCCTCGACCTCGCGCTTCGGCAGAACGGGCAGGCGCTCCACGAGGCGCTCGGTATCGACCCCAGGCCCGTTCGGTTCGTGTGCTCGACCCGGCTCCGGTCGTTCGGCGACCCCGACGCCCGTTCGTCGACCGAGGCGGTGACGAAGCGCCTCGCCAAGTACCCGACGACACGGTTCAAGCTCGACCCCGAGAACGACTGGGACGCCGAGCTGATCGCCGAGCTCGCCCGGATCGCCGGCGTCGACGTGCTCGACCTCAAGGGCCACTACCAGGGAACGCCGGTCGATGTCGAGACCGACCCAGATCTCTACCGGGTGGTCGCCGACGCGTTCGGAGAGGCCTACCTGGAGGACCCCGACGTGAACGACGGGACTCGGCCGATTCTCGAGCCGCACGCCGATCGCGTCACCTGGGACGCGCCGCTGCACTCGGTCGCCGACATCGAGGCGCTCGAGTGGAAGCCGCGGGCGATCAACTCGAAGCCCTCGCGGTTTGGCTCGCTGCGTGAGATCTCCGCCGTCTACACGCATTGCGAGCGCGAGGGAATCGCGATCTACAGCGGCGGCCAGGGCGAGGTCGAGGTCGGGCGCGGGCAGATCCAGTATTTGGCCTCGCTCTTTCACCCCGATACGCCGAACGATTGCGCGCCGTCTGGCTACAACGACCCGACCGTTCCCGACGGGCTCCCGGCGTGCCCGCTCGAGCCGGCCCCAAGCGGGACCGGCTTCCGCTGGGGCGAGTAGGCCTCCGGGCGTTGGGACCCGATCCCGCAGCGCATCGCCGCGAGCCCGGGCTCGTCCTGGGACGGGGGGTCGACCTCCCGAGCGATGCGCTGCTCGGCGCACACGTCGTCATCCACCCCGGCGTGTTGATCGGCCACGGCGTGGTCCTGCAGGACCACGCCGTCCTCGGTAAGCCGCCGCACCTCGGGCCGCTTTCGACGGCGCCTCGGGAGCGGCCCGCCGCCACGGTTCTCCACGATGGCGCCGCGGTGCTTGCCGGCGCCGTCGTCTTCGCCGGGGCGGACCTCGGGAAAGCCGCAGTGGTTGGCGACCAGGCGCACGTGAGGGAGCGGGCGACGGTCGGCGCGGAGACGACGATCGGCCGCGGCACGGCGATCGACAACGACGTCCGGATCGGCAAACGGGTGCGGATCCAGACCAACTGCTACATCACCGCTTACACCACCATCGAGGAGGACGTTTTCGTCGCACCGGGGGTTGTGACGACG
>JBKPNB010000123.1:0-10367 GCA_046732395.1 Actinomycetota bacterium
GGTCAGCGGCGGCGTCGTCGCGTCGTGATCGACTCGCAGGCGTCGCGGCGCGAGCATCAGCCGCCCCCGCCGCCCAGCCGCCCGCCGCGCCGCCGCGGCGGTCGCCGCCGCCGGCCCCTGCTCGAGGAGCCGGTCGATCGCGGGCCCGTCGAGCCGGTCGAGATTCCGGCGACGAAGGTCAGCTCGGGCGCGACCGTTCGCGAGGTGGCCGAGACGCTCGGCGTCGGCAGCGCCGAGGTGATCAAGAAGCTGATGGCGATGGGCGAGATGGCGACGCTCACCCAGACCCTCCCCGACGAGACGATCGAGCTGGTCGCGCAGGAGCTCGGCCAGAAGGTCGAGATCATCAGGGCTACCGAGGAGGAGGCGGAGGAGCCGGCGTTCGCGGACGCCGCCAAGGACTTGGTCGACCGGCCGCCGGTGGTGACGATCATGGGCCACGTCGACCACGGCAAGACCTCGCTGCTCGACCGGATCCGCGAGACCGAGGTCGCCGCCGGCGAGGCGGGCGGGATCACCCAGCACATCGGCGCCTACCAGGTCGGCCACGACGGCAAGACGATCACCTTCCTCGACACTCCCGGCCATGAGGCATTCACCGCGATGCGCGCCCGCGGCGCCCGGGTCACCGATCTCGCCGTGATCGTCGTCGCCGCCGACGACGGCGTGATGCCGCAGACGGTCGAGGCGATCGACCACGCCCGCGCCGCCGAGGTTCCGATCGTGGTGGCGATCAACAAGATCGACCTTCCGGACGCGAACCCCGACCGCGTCAAGGGCGAGCTCGCCCAGCAGGACCTGACCCCCGAGGATTGGGGCGGCGACACGGTCTTCGCCAATGTCTCCGCGAGGACCGGCGAGGGACTCGACGACCTGCTCGAGATGATCCAGCTCGTCGCCGAGGTCGAGGAGCTTCGGGCGAACCCGGACGCGCCAGCCTCGGGCACCGTGATCGAATCCCATCTCGACCCCGGGCGAGGCCCGGTGGTGACGGTGCTCGTCCAGCGCGGGACGCTGCGTATCGGCGACGCGATCGTCGCCGGTCCGGTGTGGGGCAAGGTCCGGGCGATGAACGACCACACCGGCGCCCGCATCAAGCAGGCGCGCCCCGGCGACCCGGTCGAGGTGCTCGGCTTCGACGGCGTCTGCGAGGCCGGCGAGCGTGCCGAGGTGGTCGAGAACGACCGCCGCGCGCGCCAACTCGCCCAGCAGCGCGCGCAGCGGCTCAAGGCCGAGCAGCTCGCCCGCCGCCAGGCCCGCCGGGTCACCCTTGACGAGGTCTTCGCGCGGGCGACCGAGGGCGCCACCTCGGAGCTGGCGATCGTGCTCAAGGCCGACGTCTCCGGCTCGCTCGAGGCGCTCCAGGACGAGATCGCGAAGGTCCCGCAGGAGCAGGTCACGGTCAACGTGATCCACGCCGCGACCGGGGGCATCAACGAGTCCGACGTGATGCTGGCCTCGGCCTCCGACGCGATCATCATCGGCTTCAACGTCCGTCCGCTCGCCGACGCCCGCCGGGCGGCCGAGCGCGAGGGGGTCGAGATCCGGACCTACTCGGTGATCTACAAGGTGACCGAGGAGCTGCGGGCGGCGATGGAGGGCATGCTCGAGCCCGAGGAGGTCGAGGAGTCGCTCGGCCAGGCCGAGGTGAAGGAGCTCTTCCGGGCCTCGCGGGTCGGCACGATCGCCGGCTGCCTCGTCACAGACGGCCGGATCACACGGACCGCGGAGGTCCGGCTGGTCCGCGACGGGACGGTCGTCTGGACCGGCCGCGTCGGCTCGCTGCGCCGCTTCAAGGACAACGTCCAGGAGGTCGTCGAGGGCCTCGAGTGCGGCGTCGTCCTCGACGGCTACCAGGACGTCAAGGTGGGCGACGTCATCGAAGCGTTCGAGACCAGGCAGGTCGAGAAGACCCTCGAATAGCCCGCCGCCGGCGCTCGCCGTCGGGCCTGTATCGTGCGTGTGAGGGGCGGGATGGAAACCACGTCCGCACGGGCCACCGAGATCAAGTCCTCGATTCTCGAGGCAATCGGCGAGACGCCGCTCGTTCGCCTCTCGCGGCTCGGCGGCGACCTTCGCCCCCAGCTCGTCGCCAAGGTCGAGGCCCTCAACCCCGGCGGGTCGATCAAGGATCGGATCGCCCTCGACCTGATCGAGGCCGCCGAGCGCGAGGGCCGGCTGCGGCCGGGCGGGACGATCGTCGAACCGACCAGCGGCAACACCGGCGCCGGTCTGGCGATCGTCGCCCTGCTCAAGGGCTACCGCGTGATCGCCGTGATGCCGGACAAGATGAGCAAGGAGAAAATCGACCTGCTGCGGGCCTACGGCGCCGAGGTGGTGGTCGCGCCGACCGACGTCCCGCCCGACTCGCCGGAGTCCTACTACCGGGTCGCGGACCGGCTCACCGAGGAGATCCCGGGGGCGTTCCAGCCGAACCAGTACTTCAACCAGGCGAACCCCGAGGCCCACTACCGCACCACCGGCCCCGAGATCTGGCGGCAGACCGGCGGCCGCATCACGCACTTCGTCGCCGGCGTCGGCACCGGGGGGACGATCACGGGCGCCGGGCGCTACCTGCGGGAGCGAAAGCCGGAGATCGAGATCATCGGCGCCGACCCGGTGGGCTCGATCTACTCCGGCGGCCCGGTGAAGCCGTATCTGGTCGAGGGGGTGGGGGAGGACTTCTGGCCCGAGACGTTCGATCCCGCGGTCGTCGATCGCTACGTCACCGTCTCCGACAAGGACTCGTTCCTCGCCGCGCGGGAGCTCGCGCGGGCAGAGGGAATCCTCGCCGGGGGCTCGGCGGGGATGGCGGCGTTCGCGGCGCTGGAGGTCGCGCGCGAGATCGACGACGCCGAGGCGATGGTCCTCGTCGTCCTTCCCGACGGCGGTCGCTCCTACCTGTCGAAGGTCTACAACGACGCCTGGATGCGCCAGTACGGGTTCCTCGAGCGCGAGCCGGAGTTGACCGTCGGCGGCGTCCTGCGCCGAAAGCACGCCGAGGGCGAGGTGCCGCCGCTCCTCACCGTCGAGACCCACGCCAAGGTCCGCAACGCGGTCACCCTGATGCACGAGCACGGGGTCTCGCAGCTCCCGGTGGTCTCCGCCCACGATGTCCACACCGTGGTGGGGTCGATCACGGAGCGCGGCCTGCTCAAGCACGCGGTCGAAGACCCGGCCCTGCTCGACGCCGAGATCGTCGAGGTGATGGAGGCCCCGTTCCACGCTGTCCCGGCCGACGACGCGGTGCGCGAGGCGGTCGACCTCTTGAGCGGAGCGAGCGAGGCGCTGCTGGTGAGCGAGGACGGGCGCCCGATCGGGATCGTGACCCGGGCCGACCTGGTCGAGTCGCTCGCTCGATGAGCCGCCTCGGTCCCGGCGTCCGGCTCGCCACCCGGGCGGTCCATGCGGGCCTCGAGCCCGATCCCTCCTACGGCTCGGTGATCCCCCCGATCCACCAGACCACGACCTACGTCCAGGAGGCGCCCGGGCAGTTCGCCGAGGACTACGACTACGCGCGCTCCGCGAACCCGACCCGGGCGGCGCTCGAGCGCGCGCTCGGGGAGCTCGAGGGCGGGCTTGGCTCGTCGTTCGCGAGCGGGATGGCCGCCGAGCACGCGCTGATCACCGCCGTCTGCGCCGCCGGCGATCACGTGATCCTCCCCGTCGACCTCTACGGGGGCACCTACCGGCTGGTGGACAAGGTGCTCGAGCGGTGGGGGCTCGCCTACGACCTCGTCGACCAGGCCGATCCCGCCACCGTCGAGGCCGCGATCCGCCCCGAGACGAGACTGATCTGGGTCGAGTCACCGACCAACCCGCTGCTCGGAGTGGTGGACATCGCCGAGGTCTGCCGCCGCTCGGGCGACGCCCTGGTCGCCGTCGACAACACGTTCGCGACGCCGATCGTCCAGCGCCCGCTCGAGCTTGGCGCCGACGCCGTCGTCCACTCGGCGACCAAATACCTCGGCGGCCATTCCGACACCGTGGGAGGCGCGGTCGTGGTCGCCGACCCCGGCCTCCACGAGCGCGTGCGCTTCGTCCAGAACTCGGTCGGCGCCGTCCCGGGGCCGCTCGACTGCTTCCTCGTCCACCGCGGGCTGCGGACGCTGCACCTGCGGGTCGCCGCCCACAGCGAGAACGGCCGGGCGGTGAGCGAGTTCCTCGCCGGCGCCGAGGGCGTCGAGGAGGTCCACTGGCCGGGGTTCGGCGGCATGGTCTCCTTCCGCCATCCCGACGCCGCGCGGATCGCGACCGCGACCCGGATCTTCTCGCTCGCCGAGTCGCTGGGCGGCGTCGAGTCGCTGATCGAGCTCCCACAGGCGATGACTCATCAGTCGGTCGAGGACTCCGAGGCGGCGGTCCCGGCCGACCTCGTCCGCCTCTCCTGCGGCGTCGAGGCGGCGGAGGACCTCGTCGCCGACTTGGCGGCGGCGCTGGAGGGGTGAGGGGGGCCGATGACCCCCTACGTCTGCCTCCTCGAGATCCGGCTCCACCTCGGTGAGTCGCACGACCTGAAGGGCAAGCGGAAGGTGCTCCACTCGCTGAAGGCCGCCCTGCGGCAGCGGTTCGGCGCCGCGGTCGCCGAGATCGACGGCCACGACACCTGGCAGCTCGCCGTTCTCCTCTGCGCGCTCGTCGGCGACGGCGAGGTGGCCGCGAGGGCCGACGAGATCGAGCGATTCGTCCTCGCCCGCTTTCCCGACGGGGCCTCGTTCGGGCGCGAGCTCCGCAGCCTCGAGGACATCCGCGGCTAGCAGATCACGCCCGCCGAGTACCCCATCCTGTCCGACCGACGCGGGCGAATTTGTCCATCCCCGACAAACCTTCGCTGTTATGTTGGCTGCGCGATGACCGAGCGCATGCGGAGGGTGAACGAGGCCCTCCGGGAGGTGATCGCCGCCGCGATCGCGGGGGAGCTAGAGGACCCCCGAATCGGATTCGTCACCGTGACTGCCGTCGAGACAAGCCCCGACCTGCGCTACGCGCGCGTCTTCGTCAGCGTCCTCGGAGACGAGCGAGATCGCGCGAACACGCTCGCCGGCCTCACCTCCTCGCGCGGCCTCGTCCAGGCGGCGATCGCCCGCGAGATGCGGCTCAAACGGACCCCGACCTTGAGCTTCCACTACGACGAGGGCCCGGAGCGCGGAATCCGGCTCTCGCGGCTGCTCGAGGAGGAAGGGTGAGCGCCGCGACCGAGGTGGCCGAGGACCTCGATCGCGTGCTCGCCGAGCTCCACGACGGCGAGCGATTTCTTCTCACCACCCACGAGGGCCCCGACGGCGACGCCCTCGGCTCGCTGCTCGCCCTTCATCGGCTGCTCATTAAGCTCGGCAAGGACTCGGTGATGTTCCTGGCGGCGAAGGAGTTCCCGCTCCCCGTCGAGTACCGCTTCCTGCCGCTCGAGGAGGTCTTCCACGAGCCGCCCGTCGACCTCGTCGACCGCACCGTCGTCTTCCTCGACTGCGGGAACATCGACCGGATGCCGCTCGACTTCCTCCAGCGCGACGGTGCGACCGTGCTCAACCTCGACCACCACCACGACAACACGCGGTTCGGGACCGTCAACCTCGTCGATACGGAGGCCTCCTGCACGGCCGAGATCGTCTACACGATCGCCCGCCGCCTCGGCGCCGAGATCACGCCCGACATCGCCTGCGCGCTCTACGTGGCCCTCGTCACCGACACCGGTCGGTTCATGTACGAGAACACCGGCCCCGCCGCCCACCGGATGGCGGCCGATCTGATCGAGGCCGGCGTCAACGTCGCCGACACCTTCCGCCGGCTCTACGAGCGGGTCCCGATCGAGAAGCTGCACCTGATCGCCCGCGCGCTCGAGCACACCGAACGCCACGCAGACGGGGCGCTCGCAATCACCTACATCTCGGCCGAGGACTATTCGGCCGCCGGCGCCGAGGAGGTGCTGACCGAGGGGATCATCGACTACGTGCGGGCGCTCGAGGGAACCGAGCTCGCGGCCGTCGTCCGCGACCGCGCAGACGGCGACCGAAAGGCGCGCAAGGTGAGCCTCCGCTCGACGAGCGGCGCGATCGACGTCTCCGAGATCGCCCGTGCACACGGTGGCGGCGGGCACGCGCGGGCCGCCGGCTTCTCGACCGACCTTCCCTACCCGGAGCTGGTCGAGATGCTGCGGGGCGAGCTCGCGGCCCGCTCTGGGTGAGCGAGACGCCCGAGACAGGGATCCTGCTCGTCGACAAGCCGCCCGGGCCGACCTCGCACGACATCGTCGCCCGCGCCCGCCGCGAGCGCGGGATGAAGGCGGGCCACGCCGGCACCCTCGACCCGTTCGCCACCGGCCTCCTGGTGGTCCTGCTCGGGAGGGAGGCGACCCGCCTTCAGGCCCGGTTCATGGCGCTCCCGAAGACCTACCTGGCGATCGCTCGCTTCGGCGCCGTCTCGACGACCGGCGACCCCGACGGCGAGATCACCCACACCGGCCGGATGCCGCCGGCGGAGCTCGAGCTCCCCACGGGCGCCCTGCGCCAGCGACCGCCGGCGTACTCGGCGGTCAAGGTCGGCGGCGTCCGCGCCTACCAGCGGGCGCGCCGCGGCGAGTCGGTCGAGGTGCCCGAGCGCGAGGTGACCGTCCACCGCTTCGCCGAGCGCTGGCGCGAGGGCGACCGGGCGGCGTTCGAGATCGAATGCTCGTCGGGCACCTACATCCGCAGCCTGATCGCCGACCTCGGCGACGCCTACACCGAGGAGCTTCGCCGGACCGCGATCGGCCCGTTCTCGGTCGAGGAGGCCGGCGCCTTCCTACCGCTCGCGGACGCGCTCGCCCGCTTGGAGTGATTGGCTTTCCGCCGCCATGACCATCGCCGTCACCTCGTTGCCCGACGCCGAGCCGCGCCCGCGGCGGCTCGCGATCGGCAGCTTCGACGGCGTCCACGTCGGTCACCGCCGCGTGATCGAGGGCGCCGACACCGTCCTCACCTTCGAGCCGCACCCGCTCCAGGTGATCCGCCCGGAGGCGGCGCCGAAGCTGCTGATGCCGTTCGAGATCAAGCGCGACGTGATCGACGGCCTCGGCGTCGCCGAGCTGGTCGTCATCCCGTTCGATCGCGAGTTCTCGCGGATCGCGCCCGAGGACTTCATCGGCCGCGTGATCATGGAGAAGCTCGGCGCCGAGCACGTCTCGGTGGGGGAGAACTTCCGCTTCGGGGCGCGTGCCCAGGGGACCCCGGAGCTGCTCGCCTCGCGCGAGGAGTTCGAGACCCGGATCGTGCCGCTGGTCGAGGTCGACGGCGAGACCGTCTCCTCGAGCCGGATCAGGGCGCTGGTCGCCGCCGGCGAGGTCGACGCCGCGATGCGCTGCCTGGGCGCGCCGTTCCTGCTCGAGGGCGAGGTGGTGCGCGGCGACGAGCGGGGGCGGGACCTTGGCTTTCCAACCGCCAATATCGTCCCCGCCGACGACCTGGTGAGCCCCGGGCACGGGGTCTTCGCGGCGTTCGCGAACGGACGCCCGGCCGCGGTCAACGTCGGGATCCGACCGACCTTCGACACCGGGCGGGGCCTCCTCGTCGAGGCCTACGTGATCGACTTCGACGGCGATCTCTACGGCCGACAGCTGCGGATCGCGTTCATCGCCCGCCTGCGCGGCGAGCGCCGTTTCCCGAGCGCCGAGGAGTTGGTCGCGCAGATGCACCGCGACGTCGCCGAGGCTCGGGAGGTGTGTGCTAGCTTCAAAGGGCCGTAGGGAAGGCCCCTGCGGCGTTTTCACGTTTCTCACGCGATGAGCCTCACCAAGGAGCGAAAGCAGGAGCTGATCGGCAAGTTCGGCCGATCCGACGGCGACACCGGCTCGGCCGAGGTCCAGGTCGCGCTGCTCACCGAGCGGATCAACGAGCTCACCGAGCACCTGCGCACGCACAGCAAGGACCACCACTCGCGGCGCGGGCTGCTGATGATGGTCGGCAAGCGCCGCCGTCTGCTCCGCTACCTCGAGCGCTCCGACGTCGACCGCTACCGGGCGCTCGTCGGCGAGCTCGGCCTGCGCCGCTGACCGTTCCTGTCCCGGCGTCTGGACGGACCCCCTGTAACATCGCTCGCTAACTAGAACCGAGAGTTCTGAAGCGATGGGCCGTCAACCGGACGGCCGAAGGGAAAACCGAATTCATGACCATGTTTGACGTTCGCCGCGTCTCGGCCGAGGTCGGTGGCGATGAGATCTCGTTCGAGACCGGCAAGCTCGCGCGCCAGGCGAGCGGCGCCGTCGTCGTCCGCGCCGGCGACACGATGGTGCTCTGCACCGCGACCGTCGGCGCCCTGCGCGACGTCGACTTCCTGCCCCTGACCGTCGACGTCGAGGAGCGCCACTACGCCGCAGGGAAGATCCCCGGCTCGTTCTTCCGCCGCGAGGGTAGGGCGGGCGAGAAGGCGACGCTGACCGCGCGGATGATCGACCGGCCGGTGCGCCCGCTGTTCCCGAAGGGCTGGCACTACGACACCCAGATCGTCTGCCAGCCGATGTCGGTCGACCATGTCCACCCATACGACATCCTCGCCATGAACGGGGCCTCGGCGGCGATCGCGATCTCGCCAATCCCGGTCCCGAAGCACGTCGGCGCGGTGCGGATCGGGAAGCTTGACGGCGACTTCGTCGTCAACCCCGAGGAGGAGGAGCTCGAGGAGCTCGAGATGGACCTGATCGTCTCCGGCTCCGACGAGGCGATCCTGATGGTCGAGTGCGGTGCCGACGGCGTCACCGAGGCCGAGGTGCTCGACGCCCTCGACATCGCCCACACCGAGATCAAGTCGCTGGTTGGGGCGATGGAGGAGCTCCGCAGCCATGCCGGCAAGGAGAAGCTCGAGATCGTCGAGCCTACGGTCGACCCCGACCTGCTCGAGCGGATCCGCGGCTCCTACGGCACGAAGATCGACGAGGCGACCCAGATCCCCGAGAAGCTCGCGCGCCAGGAGGCCGCCAAGGCGGTCGAGGAGGAGGTCCTCGCCGCCTATGCCGCGCCGGCGGGCGAGGAGGTCGAACCCGACCCGTCGCTGCGGGCCGAGGTCACGCGGGCCTTCGACGCGCTCGAGAAGGAGATCGTCCGGCGGCGGATCGCCGTCGACCGTAAGCGCCCGGACGGCCGCAGCCAGGACGAGATCCGCCCGATCGAGTGCGAGGTCGACGTCGCGCCGCGGGTCCACGGCTCGGCGGTCTTCACCCGCGGCGAGACGCAGATCCTCTCGAACGTCGCGCTGGGGACGACGAGGATGGACATGAAGGTCGACAACCTCGGACTCCAGGAATCGAAGCGCTTCTGGCACCACTACAACTTCCCGCCGTTCTCGGTGGGGGAGGTCGGGTTCATGCGCGGCCCGAAGCGCCGCGACATCGGCCACGGCGCGCTCGCCGAGCGGGCGCTGGCGCCGAGCGTCCCCGACGAGGAGGAGTTCCCGTACGTGATCAGGGTCGTCTCGGAGACACTGGAGTCGAACGGCTCCTCGTCGATGGGCTCGGTCTGCGCGTCGTCGATGGCGCTCCAGGCGGCGGGCGTGCCGGTCTCCGGGCCGGTCGCCGGCGTCGCGATGGGGCTGATCAAGGAGGGGGAGAGCTACATCGTCCTCACCGACATCGCCGGCGTCGAGGACCACCTCGGCGACATGGACTTCAAGGTCGCCGGCACCGCGGACGGGATCAACGCCCTCCAGATGGACATCAAGATCTCGGGGGTCACCTTCGACATCCTCCGCGAGGCGCTGGAGCAGGCGCGCCGCGGGCGGCTCTTCATCCTCGAGCGGATGGCCGAGGCGATCGACGGTCCGCGCGAGCGGCTCTCGCAGTTCGCGCCGCGGATCGAGCAGATCAAGATCGACCCGGACAAGATCGGCGCGGTGATCGGCAAGGGCGGCGAGAACATCCGCGCCCTCCAGGAGGAGTTCGAGGCGGAGATCGACATCGACGACGACGGTACGGTCCGCATCTACGCCCCGAGCGGCGACCTGGTCGATGGCTGTGTCGCGCGGATCGAGGCGATGACCAAGGAGGCCGAGGTCGGCGACCGCTACCGGGGCAAGGTGGTGAAGACCACCACCTTCGGCGCGTTCGTCGAGCTGACGAAGGGGACCGACGGGCTCCTGCACATCTCGAACGTCAAGCCCGGCGAGCGGGTCGGGGCGGTGGAGGATGTCCTCAGCCCCGGCGACGAGCTCGAGGTGACGGTGGTCGAGGTCGACCGCGAGCGCGGCCGGATCGGGCTCCGGCTCTCCGAGGACCCGGCGATCGCCGGCAAGACCGCGGCCGACCTCGCCGCGGTCGGCACCGGCGACCCGACGATGGGCGGCGGGCGCCGCGACGGCGGTGGTCGCGAGGGCGGCCGCCGCCGCGACCGCGAGCGGCTCGACGG
>JBKPNB010000124.1:0-2805 GCA_046732395.1 Actinomycetota bacterium
TGACGGTGGGGGGGACCGCGGTCTGAGCGCGCCCGGATAGGGTGGGCTTGATCAGCTAGGCCGCTCGCAGCGGTGCCCGCGGTCGCTGCCGCGCCCGCCGCGGCACCGATCGCCGCCGCGACCGCCCGTGAGCGCGTCGCCGCCCCGGCTGCCCCTGAGCACGTCGTGGCCCCGGTTGCCCCTGAGCCGGTCGCCGCCGCGACCGCCCCCGAGGACGTCCTTGCCGACGCCGCCCCGCAGGATGTCGCCGCCGCCGTTGCCGCGCAGCTCGTCGTCGCCGCCGGCGCCGCAGACGAGGTCATCGCCCCCCAGCCCCACCACGGTGTCATCGCCGTCGCCTGCGGCGATCACGTCGTCGCCCTTCGTCCCGCGTAGCTCGTCGGGTCGGCCGGTGCCGGCGATCGTCGCCTCCTGCCCGGCGCAGGTGGCGCTGCCGCCGTCGACCGCCACCGCGATCGGGCCGTTCGGGCCGGTGAGGAAGCTCGGGTTCACGCCTCCGCCGTTCACCTTCGCGCGCCCGATTGCGTTCGCCGAGCCGTTCGCCCAGTAGATGAACGGGGGCTGGACGGCCACCCCGAACGGATTGCCGGCGCCGGAGATGAAGCTCTGGTCGATGCTGGCCGGATCGCCGTCGAGGCTGGCGCGCGCGATCGTGCCGGCGCTCTGCTCCGTCCAGTAGATGTAGGTTGTGTCGACCGCGATCCCCCAGGGCTTGCTGCTCAGCTGCGGAATGAATGCCGCATTCGCGCCGTCGAGGTTGGCGCGGCCGATCGAGCTGAAGCCGTTGTCCGCCCAATAGACCTGGCCGAAGGCGTCGATCGCGAGGTTGCGGGCGGTGCTCGAGCCGCCGCTGCCGAGGAAGGTCGGGTCGGCGCCGCTGCCGTCCAGATTGGCTCGACCAATCGCGGTTTGATTGTTGTTCGCCCAGTAGAGGTGCGAAGCATTGGCCGCGACCCCGAAGGGGTCGAATTGGTAGTCGGCGTTCGAGATCAGGCTCTGGTTGACGCCGGTGCCGTTGAGGTTTGCGCCGCCGATCGCGTCGGTGGCGGTGTTCGACCAGTAGATGTACTGGCCGTTGACGGCCACCGAGGCGGGTCCGTTGCCGGCGGGAAGGCTGATGAAGTCGTTGTTGAAGGCGCTGCCGTCGTTGTTGGCGCGCCCGATCGAGTTGCTGTTGAGGTTCGGCCAGTAGATGAAGGCGTCGGCGTGGCCGGCGAGCGCGACGCTGGCGGCGGCCACGACCGCGAGGGCGAGCGCCGTCCGACGTGCGTTCAAAGAAATCCTTTCTCCCTGCCCCGGCGCTTCCGGAGCTGGCCTGCCGAGTCGTCGCGAGCCTAACAATAGATTCCAGCCGTGGCGATCCGCCTCGACCACGTCCAGGTCGCCTGCCCGCCGGGCGGCGAGGACGCCGCCCGCGCGTTCTACGGCGACCTGCTCGGGCTCGTCGAGGTGGCGAAGCCGGCGCCGCTCCGCGACCGCGGCGGCGTCTGGTTTCGCGCCGACGACGACCGCGCGCTCCACGTCGGCGTCGACGAGGCGTTCGAGCCGGCGCGCAGGGCCCACCCGGCGCTCGCCGTCGAGGATCCCGCGGCGCTTGCCGAGCGGGCTGCCGCCGCCGGCCTCGAGGTGAGCTGGGACGAGGCGCTCCCGGACACCGAGCGGTTCTTCGTCGACGACCCGTTCGGCAACCGGGTCGAGGTGCTGCGCGCGGGCGGCGCGCTCGCGGGCGTCTCGCTCACCGCCCTCGCCGTCGCCGGCGTCCGGGCGCGGGAGAGCCTGCGCGCGGACCGCCTCTTCGACGACCCGCTGGCCGCGGCGTTCCTGGCGGCGGGCGGGAGGCAACGGCCGTCCGCCGAGGAGGGAGGCGAGTTCGACGCCGATGCCCAGCGGGCGCTCGAGGCGCTCGCCACCTCGGTCGTCGTCCGCACCGCCTACCTCGACGAGCGCCTCCTCGACGCCGCCCGCGCCGGCTGCCGCCAGGTCGTCGTCCTCGGCGCCGGCCTCGACACCCGGGCCTTCCGCCTCGCCTGGCCCGACGGCGTCCGCCTGTTCGAGCTCGACACCTCCGAGGTGCTCGACTTCAAGGACCGGGTCCTGGGCGCGGTCGGCGCCGCGCCGGCCTGCGAGCGAATCGCGCTCGAGGTCGACCTTCGCGGCGGCTGGCCCGCGACCCTCCGCACCGCCGGCCTTCGCGACGCCGACCCGGTCGCCTGGCTCGTCGAGGGCCTCCTGACCTACTTCGAGCCCGCCGAGGTCGAGCGGCTGATGGACGAGCTCGGCGCACTCTCGGCGCCCGGCAGCCGGCTGGTGATGGCTGGCTCGACCCGCGCCCTCGTCGAGCGCTGGCAGCAGGGGGTCGCGGCCGACCCCGCCGCCCCCCCGCGCCGGCTCGTCGAGCTCTGGCGATCGGGGTTCGACGAGGATCCCGTCGCCTGGCTCGCCGGCCACGGCTGGGAGGCCGCGGCGATCGAGGCCCGTAAGCACGCGGAGGCGCTCGGGCGCCCGATGCCAACCCCGCCCGACGGTCGCCCGTCGGGGTGGCTGATCGACGCCCGGCGCGCAGACGCCCCCAGATAGGGTGCCCGACATGGAGCTCGAGGCGGTAGCGGCGCGGGCGATCGACGCCGCGCTCGGCACGGGCGCCGAGGCGGCGGAGGCCTACGCCGAGGACTCGACGAGCCGCGAGGTGCGGGTCTTCGGCGGCGAGGTCGAGAGCCTCACCGACGCCGGCCAGCGCGGGGTCGGGGTCCGGGCCTGGATCGGCGGCCGGGTTGGCTATGCCTACGGCACCGACCTCTCCGACGC
>JBKPNB010000125.1:0-8821 GCA_046732395.1 Actinomycetota bacterium
CCGCAATGACCCCGCGGAGCCGTTGCTGCGCGGCGACGAGCTCGGCTTGCCACCGGGCCCGGCAATCGGGCGCCTGCTCGCGGAGATCGAGGAGGAGCAGGCGGCGGGTACGATCGTCACGAAGGAGGAGGCGCTCGAATATGCAAGACGCAACGCGGGAGCGGTTCGGCAGGACAGCTGAGCGAATCGCGGCGCTGCAGGACGCGCGTGCGGCCGAGCTCGAGCAGAGGATCGTCCGCTTCGTCGCGCCCCGCGGCGACGAGCGCGCGCTCGACTCGGGGACCGGCACCGGTGCGCTCGCGTTCGCGCTTGCGCCGCACGTGCGCGAGGTGGTGGGAGCAGACGTCGTGCCCGAGCTGCTCGAGCAGGCGCGGAAGCGGGCGAAGCAGCTCCCGAACGTGACGTTCGTCGAGGGCGACGCGACGAAGCTCCCGTTCGGGTACGGCGAGTTCGACCTGGCCGGCACGCTCAGGACCTTCCACCACATGGCGCGGCCCGAGCTGGCGGTGGCAGAGCTCGTGCGGGTCACGCGCTCGCAAGGCAGGGTGCTCGTGGTCGACCAGATCGCCCCGGTCGACCCGATGGCCGCGGCCGAGCTCAATCGCTTCGAGCGCGCGCGCGACCCGTCGCACACGCGGACGCTCGCGGACGTCGACCTGCGCGGCCTGTTCGAGTCGAACGGCCTGGTCCTCGTCCGCGCGGAATACGAGCGTGAGTCGCGGGATCTCGACACCTACCTCGATCTCGCCGGATGCGAAGGCGAAGCCCGAGAGCGCGCGCGGACCCTCGCGCCGCCCGGCTACTCCGCCGACCTCGGCTGGTACTTGCTCGAGAAGGGCTGACCCGCGCCGGCTAGCCGCCGGCTCTGGCGATGCCGGCCTCGTAGGCCGCGATCACGGCCTGGACGCGGTCGCGGACCCCGAGCTTGCGCAGGACGGCGGACACGTGCGTCTTGACCGTCGTCTCGCTCAGGTAGAGCCGCTCGGCGATCTCGGCGTTCGAGAGGCCGTGCGCGAGCAGCTCGAGGATCTCGTGCTCGCGATCGGTGAGCGCGTCCAGGGAGCGGAGCTGCGTCGGCTCGTTCCGCTCGGCGAACCGGTCGAGCAGTCGCTGCGTGGCCGCCGGGCCGAACAGCGAGTTCCCCGCCGCCACGACGCGGATCGCGTCGGCGAGCTCGTCGGGCTGCACGTCCTTCAGCAGGAAGCCGCTGGCGCCGGCGCGGATCGAGGCGTAGACGTACTCGTCCAGGTCGAAGGTCGTAAGCACGAGGATCCGGGCGCGAGTACCGGCCGCCACGAGTCGCTTGGTGGCCTCGACTCCGTCGAGCTCCGGCATGCGGACGTCCATCAGGATCACGTCGGGGTCGAGCTCCTTCGCCAGCTCGAGCGCCTGCGCGCCGTTCTCGGCCTCGCCGACGAGCTCGAGGTCGGGCCGCTCGTCGAGGATCATGCGGAAGCCGCTGCGGACGAGCGCCTGGTCGTCGGCGACGAGGACGCGAATCACGCCGCTGTTCGGAGCGGGAGGCGGGCCACCACCGAGAAGCCGCCTCCCGGCGTCGGCCCCGCCGAGAGAGAGCCGCCGAAGAGGGCGACGCGCTCGCGCATCCCGATCAGCCCGCTGCCGTTTCCGTCGCCGTTCGCCTCGGCGGTGCCGTCGTCGCGGACCTCGACGGCGAGCTCGGAGTCGCGGTAGCGGAGCGCCACGTCGGCCCGGCTCGCGCGCGCGTGCTTGAGCGTGTTCGTGAGCGCTTCTTGCACGATCCGGTAGGCCGAGACGTCGACCGGCTTCGTCAGCTCCCGCGGCATGCCCTCGATCGTCACTCCGACCTCCAGCCCGGACTCGCGCACCCGCCGGAGGAGCTCGTCCAGCCCGTCGAGGCCGGGCTGGGGCGCGTACTCGGCATCCTCCGATCGCAGCGCGCCCAGCAGCTGGCGCAGCTCGGCGAGGGCGCTGCGGCCGGTGGCCTCGATTCGCCGGACGGCGTCGCGAGCGCGGTCGGGACGGTTGTCGAAGACGTCGTTTGCCGCCGCCGCCTGGACGACGATCACGCTCAGGTTGTGGGCGATCACGTCGTGGAGCTCGCGCGCGATCCGGGCCTGCTCCTCGGCAGCCGCCCGCGCCGCCTCGTTGCGTCGTTCGCGCTCGAGCCGTTCGGCCTTCTCCTCCAGCTCGTGGACGTACTTGCGGCGTGTCCGGAGGCTGTCACCGGCGAGCCAGGCCACGGCGAAGCCGACCAGGCGGCCGAGGAAGCCGAGCACGTTCGTCCAGCCGAAGCTCGAGAGCAGCCACGGGGTCAGGAAGGCGAGTGCGGCGACGCCCGCCCCGAGCGAGACGCGGCGCTCGCAACGGTCGGCGACCGTGTACAGGGCGATCCCGGCGGCCAGCGGGTTGTAGTCCCCCCAGAAGGCGATGCCGAGCGCCGTCGCAGTGGTCGCGACGGCCAGGGTCGCCAGCGGGTGGGACCTGCGCGCGAGCAGCGGCAGGCCAAGGAGGAGGGCGAGCGGGACTCCCAGCTCCGCCCGGTCGTGGTTGAACGCCGACCCGAGGGTCGTCGCGAGCGTGACGAGCGCCAACGCCCAGTCGACGACGCGCGGGTGTCGATGGAGCCAGTTCCAGGCCATGGCTCCCGGAAACGCTACTCCCGCTCAGGCGTCGCGCGTCGTGTCGCGCCACGCGCCCGCCGCGAGCGCCGCCGCCGCCCACGCGATCAGAACGAGCGCGACGGCCGCCACCGACATGGCGATCACCGGCCCCTGGCGAGCGGAGTCGCCGAGCCCTCCGGGCAGCAGGCTGTCGAGCGCGACGGTAGGAACGGCCTCGCGAACGACACCGAGCGCGGAGATCGAGGCCAGCAGCGGGCTGATCGCCATCGTCCAGGCGAGCAGGATTCCGATCGTGTAGGAGCGCGAGCCGATCAGGCAGGCCAGGCCGACGGCCAGCAGGTAGTAGAAGGCGACCTTCAGCACGGTCCAGAGCCCGGTGACGACGAGCAGGTACGTCGAGGGCTCCGGGTTCGATCCCGCGAAGACGACGCTGGCGCCTGCTTCGAGCGCGTAGGCGGCGGCGACGAACGGCAGGAGGAACAGCAGCCCCGCCGGAATCCGCGATGCGTAGAGCGCGAGCCGTGAGCGGCCGGTGACGACGAGGTCGCGGTACACGCCGGAATCGAGATCGCCGGAGCCGGCGGTCGAGCCCACGATCGCGGCGGCGACCGCTCCGAGGGCGCTGATCGTGAAGGCAAGGTGCCCGAGCATCGTGATGCCGCCCGCCGGCCCGTGGTTGGCGGGGTCGTAGACGTGCAGCAGCTCGATGATCGCGTCGGTGACGACGAGCGCCACAACCGACAGTAGCGAGACGACCGTGACGAGGCCGAACCGCTTGCGGAGCTTGAGGACGTCCGCGGAGACGAGCCGCGGAGTGGGGAGTGCGTGTGCGATCGCGCTCATGCCACGTCCACCTTTGTGCGGGCTCGGCGACGGGTTTGGAACGGGGCGGAAGCAGGGTCAAACTGGACGCGTAGCGTGCTCATGCTGCGTTCTCCAGTCGGGTCGTGACTTCCAGGAAGCGCTGCTCGAGCGAGGCTTGCGTGGGCTCGAGGCGCATGACGCTCAGGCCCGCCATGACGAGGAGGCGGTTCAGGCTCGGGACGGTGGCCGGGTCGCGCAGCGAGACCCGGAGCAGCTCACCGTCGTCGAGCACGCGCTCGACAGTCGGCTCGGCGCTGAGGAGCGCGCGGGCGCGTGGGATGTCGTCGACCTCGACCACGATGGAGTCGTCACCGCCGTCGCGCAGGTCGGCGATGGAGCCCTGGGCAACGATCTTGCCCTGGTCGACGATCGCGATGTGATCGCAGGTCTTCTCGACCTCGTCGAGGAGGTGCGAGGAGAGCACGATCGTCCGGCCTTCTGCGGCGAATTCCCGGACGAACCGGCGGAACTCGAGAATGCCCGCCGGGTCGAGGCCGTTCATCGGCTCGTCGAGGATCAGGAGCTGCGGGTCGGTCAGGAGGCAGCGGGCGATCCCGAGCCGCTGGCGCATGCCGAGCGAGTACTTCTTCACGCGGTCGTCGGCGCGCGCAGTCAGGCCGACGCGCTCGAGTACCTCGGGGATCCTCGCGACCGCCGCGGCGTCGCGTGCGGCCGCGACGACGGCGAGGTTCTCGCGGCCGGTCAGGTGGCCGTGGAAGAGCGGCTCCTCGACGATCGCCCCCACGTGCGCCAGCGCCTCTGCGCGACGGGCGGGGACTGGGAAACCGAGCAGGCGCATCGAGCCGCCGCTCGCGGAGGTCAGTCCGAGAAGCGTGCGGATCAGGGTCGTCTTGCCGGCGCCGTTGGGGCCGAGGTAGCCGAACGCGACTCCACGCGGAACGCGCAGATCGACGCCTCTGATGACCTCGCGATCGCCGAAGCGCTTGCTCAGTCCGTCGGTCTCGACCGCGAATAGCTGGTTGTCGGGCATGTCATTCCTCCATGGTTCGGACATGCCTCGAACGTAGCCCGCGGTCGTCCCGCACCGCATCGGCGCGGGGAACGAATCGCATCCGACGGAAGGCCGATTCGATCTCCTCCGAAGGGAGGAGGTCGCGGGCGGCCTCAGCGAATGGCTACTTCCACTTGACCGTGCAACCGACCGGCGGGGTCTCCGTCACGGCGGGCTCGCGGCCCTCGAGCACGGCGTCCAGTGCGTCGCGCAGGTACTGCTGCGTCACCGCCGTCTCGTCGCGCGAGTCGTCGATCGCGCCGTGGTAGACGAGCCGCCGGTCGCGGTCGTACACGAATACCTCCGGCGTCCGCTCCGAGCCGAGCTCGCGGGCCACCGCCTGCGGCTCGTCGTAGAGGTAGTCGAACGTGAACCCGCGCGCCGAGGCCCGCTTCTGCATCTCCTCGAACGAGTCCTCCGGGTAGTGCTCGGCGTCGTTCGAGTTGACCGCCACCACGCGGACGCCGCGCCCCGCGTTGTCGCGCGCGATCGCCGAGAGCCGGTCCTCCCACGCCTGCACGTAGGGGCAGTGGTTGCACGACTGGACGAGCACGAGCGCCTCCGCGTCGGCGTACGAGTCGAGCGAGTGGTTCTGCCCGTCGACTCCCGGCAGATCGAACTGCGGTGCTTCGGTTCCCAGGGCCACGCTCATGTGACTGCCTCCTCGAGTTGCTCGCGGGACGGGACGGGCGAGACGCGCCCGTCCGGAAGACGGTAGATGCGGCAGGTGAGCGCCGGTCGGGCCGACGCGCCTTCGGGGTCGACGTCGCGGCCGTCCACGCGGATCGTCGGCGACCCGGGGAACGCGAGCTCGAGCGCCTCCTCGTCGGTCATCACCTCGTGCTCGACGACCTCGGCCTCGATCCCGCGCGCGGCGAGCACCTCGCGGAGCAGCTCGCGCGCCTCGGGATGGGACGGGCATCCGCGCCAGAAGAGGAAGTCGATCCTCACGCCTCAGGGCTGGAGCATCTGGCCTTCGAGGTGCGCGAACGCCTCGCGGAGCGCCTTCCGCTCGCGCTCGTTGCTGGTGAACGATCGCGCCAGCCGCCGCTCGCCCTCCTCGGTGAGCCGCAGGTGCGCGATCCGCCCGTCGGCAGCCGACCGCGCCCGAGCCACCAAGCCCGCCTCCTCGGCGCGGCTGACGAGCTCGGTGACGGTGCTCTGCGCAAGCTGCAGGCGCTCTGCGAGCTGTGTCACCGTCGACTGCTCGCTCTCGTCGTGCGCGCCCTTGATCATCAGCAGCAAGAGGTAGCGCTGCGGCGTCAGGCCGGCCGCGCGGGCGTTTCGCTCCGAGGTGCGCAGGAAGCGACGAAGCGCCGCGCGGAACTCCGCGACCGGCGCCACCTCCGCGGCGGTCAGCTCACCTGCGATGCGGCAATCCTAGTCGCCTGCTCGCAGGACGCTAGTCGCCCGCGGGCCGGACGCCACGCGCCGCGAGCCGGGCCACGAGTCCCGGCGCGAGCGCCTGCGCCAGCGGGGCGACGCGGTACCAGCGCGGCACGAAGACCTCCCGCCGGTCGCCCTCGACGGCCGCGAGCACGCGCTCGGCGACCAGCTCGGGCTCGACGACGACCGACCCCAGTGCGCGCCCGAAGCGGTTCCGCTGCGGGAACCCCTCCGTCTCGACGAACCCGGGCAGGATCGTGTGCACGCGAACGCCGCGCGGCCGGAGCTCCCGCGCCACCGAGCGCGAGAACGCGAGCTGGGCGTGCTTCGAGGCCGTGTAGGGGCCGGCCGCCCCGGCGGCGACGGTGCCCGCGACGGAGACGATGTTCACGAGGTCAGAGGGCGCCGCCGCCTCGAGCGCGGGGAGGAAGGCGCGCAGGCACCAGACCCCGCCGAGGTAGTTCGTCCGCGTGACCTCATCGATCCGCTCGGGCGTCACGTCGAGGAAGCCACCGCGGCCCGGGATGCCGGCGCTGTTCACGAGCAGCGAGATCCGCGGGTGCCGCTCCGCCACACGGCTGGCGACCCCCTCGACGACCTCGCGGTCGCCGACATCGCAGGGCTCCCATTCGGCGCCGAGATCATCCGCGACCGCGCGGAGCCGCTCCTCGCCCCGCGCCAGCAGCACGCACTCCCAGCCGCGCCCTCGCAGCGCGCGCGCCACCGCGGCTCCGATGCCGCTGGAGCCGCCGGTGACGACCGCTACCTGCGGCACACGCGGACTAGCCGCCGGGCCGACGCGGTCGCGCCCCGGCGATCGGTCACGACCGCCTGCAGCACGTGACGGCCCCGGTGCGCCTTGCGCGTCCGCCAAGGCGTGTCGTACAGGGTCTCGAGCCCCCGTGTCCGCTTCGCGATCAGGCGCTTCCCGTCGAAGAACCGAACGGAGCGGACCCCGCGTGAGGAGCCGGCGGTCACGAACAGCCCCTGCACCCGTGAGACGCAGGCGCGCGGCCGCGGCAGCAGCCAGGTGACCGTGGGCCCCGCCACCGCCCGGAGTGGGAACGAGCGGAAGGCGGTGTTCGGCAGCAGCGCGCCGGCCTGGTCGATGTTCTTCGACTCCTGGTAGTCGGAGACGACCGCGATCATCGGCGTCTTGCCGACCCGGAGCTTCGGCGCCCCGTCCAGGGCCCAGAGCACGAGGCCGGAGCCGGGGTCGTAGAGCGCGGCCAGCAGCAGCGTCTGCCTGTAGCCGATCACGAGCGAGAGCGGGTCGACGCCTGCTCCGCGGTCGCTCGCGATCGCCGCCAGCAGCGGCCGGCCCGCGCTGACGACCTTCGTCAGAAACCTGAGCCGCGGCGGCGTGACGTCGTTCTGCCACGCGCGCAGCAGGTAGGGCCCGCGCAACGGCAGGTCGGTGTAGGGATCGGCCCGCGAGTCGACGGCGACGAAGTAGCGCCCCTCGTGTGGGAAGTCGACCGCGGCGGCGGCGTTGTCGAACTGGTACTCGAAGGTCAGGCCGTTGACGTTCACCGGGGTGCCGGGGTAGCCCTGAACGTCGTTCTCGTTCAGCGAGCCGAGGAACCAGGGCTCGACCAACGCGTTCTGGCCGGCGGCGACCACGGCCGCGCCCGCGTTCGCGACCTGCGAGCTGACGCGGAACGTGTAGACGTGCTCGGCGCCGTCCTCGTCGAACGGTTTGCCGCTGTAGAAGGGTGGCGGGCCGAAGGGCTCGGTCGGGAACCGGTAGCTGCTCACGTAGCTCGTGCCCTTGCTCGTGTCGCCGAGCTGGAGCCGCTTGATCGTCACCCGCGGCGCGCGCGCGATCTGCGGGTACTGGACGGAGAAGTAGTACGGGATACGCACCCGGTCGGTCCCCCGGCGGAGCACGATAAAGCCGTAGTCGTCGCCGCTCGGAGCCGTGTACGAGGCGCTGGCGACGATCGGCAAATCCGTGGTGCCGCCCGGCGGGAGCATCACCGACGAGGTTGAGGGCGCGATCGACGCTCCGGCGCTCGCGGCCTGCGGGTGTACCTCCACCGTCCAGGCGCCGCCCCCGGCCCCGGCGTCCGAGAGCGAGAGCAGCAGCGCCTTGCGTGCGGGCCCGGAGCTGGTCGAGAGGTAGCCGAACGAGAGCGACGAGGGCTCCGCGAACAGGGGCGGGTGGTTCGCCGCGGCGACGTCGATCAGGCCCCCTCCCTCGAGCAGCACCGGCGCCTCCTGCGTGCGCGCCGTGTCGCCCCAGGCCGGCGCGGCCGAGGTCATCAGTGCCGACTTGACCTGCTGCGGCCTCCAGGCCGGATGCTGCTGGAGGAGCAGAGCGGCGGCTCCCGAGACGTGCGGTGCGGACATACTCGTCCCGTCGAAGACCGCGAAGTTCGAGCCTGCGAACTCGCGCAGGGTGGAGGAGAGGATCTGGCCGCCGGGAGCCGTGAGGTCGGGCTTCAGCCGGTGGTCGAAGTTCGTCGGCCCGGCCGACGAGAAGCTCGTGATCACGCCACTGCGGCCGGTCTGGATCTCCCGCGGGTCGCTGAGGGCGGTCGCGCGGAAGGTCGTGCGGCCGCCGTGCGCAGCCAGGTACGCGCGCAGGTTGGCGCCGTCGAGGTCGGAGATCATCCCGCCGCCGAGCGCCAGCAGAACCGGGATGAAGTTCGCCTCCCCCTGGCGGTTGTCTACCAGCACGATGCCCGTCGCTCCCGCCCGGTGGACGCGCTCGACCTTCGAGTCGAACGTGCAGCCGCCGCGCGAGACGAGCGCGACCATGCCCCGTAGCGACCCTGAGGGAAGCGGGCTGAAGCGCGGGTCGTTCGGGTCGAAGCCCGGTGGAGCGCAGACATGTCGCTCCACCGGCCGGCCGGTCGTGCTGGTGACGGTGCCAACGTCGACGAGCGTGGCTCCGGCAGTTGCCCACGCAGAGGGCACGGCGCCGTTGAAGGCGAAGGGGATCTGCTGCAGG
>JBKPNB010000126.1:0-8074 GCA_046732395.1 Actinomycetota bacterium
AGGAACATCCGCGGACCGTCGCGGGTGACGACGACGCGGTCACCGAGCCTCGCCCGCGCCTCGTCGTCGAGGTCGAGCGTCCGCAGCCGCTCGCCGATCGAGAGCCCGTGGCCCTCGTCGCTGAGCTCGATCTCGACTCGCCACTCGTCGGCCATCGGCCGCAGTCTGTCACGACTAACCTCCGGCCGATGGTGACGGGCGTCGCGCGACTAGCTGTCGCGTCCGGGGGGAACCCAGCCGCCGAGCGCGCGCTCGAGCTCGATCGCGACCGCGATCGCGACGTGGTCGCGGTCGCGGCCGGCGGCGACCTGGACCCCGACCGGCAGGCCCTTGCGCCCGAGGCCGAGCGGCACCTGGGTTGCGGGCATGCCAAGCAAGTTGAAGAGGGCGGTGGGCGCCAGCAGCCACGGTCGTCCGACAGTCCGCCCGTGGCGGGGGGCGACGCGGGGGTGCGGCGGATGGAGGAGGACGCCGCCCCCGATCGTCGCCGAGATCTCGGTCTCGAGCGAACGGGCCGCGGCCCGCGCCTTGCGGATCCGCCGCTGCGGCATCCGCTCGCCGGCGCGCTCGGCGGCGAGCGTCAGCAGGGTGGCCACCGTGTGCGGGTTGTCGCGGCGGAGCACGGTCCCGATCGTCACCGGCTCGCCCCCTTCGGCGACGATCAGCTCGGCGAGCGAGATCCCGGCCCCCTCCGCGACCGCGGCCAGGAACAGCTCGACGGCCCGGCGGACCGAGCGCAGGTTCTCACGCCGCAGGCGGGCGCCGGCGCCGGCGAGCGCGCCGGCTGCTCGCTCGCGCGCCTCGCGGAGCTCGCGGCTCACGGGCAGGTAGGTGGCACCCTCGCTGATCACGACGTCCATCCCCTCGATCTCGATCTCGTCCGGGTCGCCGACGAAGGGATCGCGGACCAGGGGGTCGACGCCGTCCGGCCCGGCGATCAGCCGCAGCACCGGCATCAGGTCGGCCGCCCGGCGGGCGAGCGGCCCGCGAACCGACATCCGCATCGCGTCCCCCTCCGAGATCGGGAAGTGGCCGGTCATCGGGACCAGCCCGGTCGAGGGCTTGTGGCCGAAGACGCCGTTGAAGAAGGCCGGCAGCCGGATCGAGCCGGCGAAATCGGTGCCGATCCCGATTACCGAGCCGCCGCAGCCGATCGCCGCCCCCTCGCCGCCGGACGAGCCGCCGGCGGTGCGCCCGCGATCGTAGGCGTTGAGCGTCCGACCGTAGACCCGGTTGTCGGACTCGATCCACATCGTCAGCTCCGAGAGGTTGGTGAGGCCGAGCAGGATCGGTCCGGCGTCGAGGAGGCGCTGGGCGGCCGGGGCGGTCGTCTCCGCGGCGCGGCCCCGCCTGCTCGCGAGCCCGGCGGTGTTCGGGAGCCCGGTGACCGCGAGCGCCTCCTTGATCGTGCACGGGACCCCGAGCAGCGGCGGCGGGTCTGGCTCGCCGTCGCCGATCCGGCGGTCGACGTCGTCGGCCTCGGCGCGGGCTTCGTCGAAGCGCTCGACGACGACGGCGTTGAGCCGGCTCCGCTCGAGCGCCTCGATGTGACGCTCGACGACCTCGCGGGCGCTCACCTCGCCCTCGCGGATCGCCCGCGCCAGCTCGAGCGCCGAGCGCTCGGTCAACTCCCTGGTCCCCACCGCCACCGTCACGCGCCGCCACTATATGGAGCGGCCTCGTGACGATCGCCGATCGCCTCGGCGAGCTCGGGCTGCCGGAACCGGTCGCCGACCTCGCCCGCCGCGACTGGGACGCGATCGTGGTCGGGGCGGGGCACAACGGGCTCACCGCCGCCGCCTACCTGGCGCGGGCCGGGCGCCGGGTGCTGGTGCTCGAGCGCCGCGAGCGGGTCGGAGGCGCCTGCACGCTCGAGCGTCCGTTCGCCGACCCCGCCTTCGCGGCGAGCCCCTGCGCCTACCTGGTCGGCCTCCTCGACCCGCTCGTCATCGACGAGCTCGGCCTCCGCCGCCGCGGCCTTCGGACCCGCGTCGCCGACCCCGAGCTCTTCATCCCCTTCGACGACGGCACCGCGTTCGTCCAGTGGCTCGACGAGCGCCGCACCGAGGCCGCGCTTCGCGAGGCCGGCTTTCCCGCGCGCGACATCCGCGGCCTTCACGACTACAACGAGCTCTTCCACCGCATCCGGCGCCTGCTCCGCCGGGGCCGCCGCGACACCTGGGTCGGCGAGGCGCCGTCGCGGGCCGAGGTCGAGGAGCTCCTGGGCCGCGAGCGCGAGCTGATCGACGTCGTCTACGCGGCGTCGATCGCCGAGGTGCTCGAGCAGCACTTCTCCGACCAGCGCGCGAAGGACGCGCTCTGCACCCAGGGGCTGATCGCCACCCACGGCGGCCCGCGGACCCCGGGCACGGCGGCGATCCACCTCATGCACCACATGGGCGAGCTCGACGGCCGCGCCGGGTCGTGGGGCTACGTCACCGGCGGGATGGGGAACGTCAGCTTCGCGATCTGCGAGGCGGCGCTCGAGGCCGGAGCAAAGGTCGCCTGCGGCGTCCCGGTGGCCGCGGTCGACCCCGGCGCCGGCGTCGAGCTCGAGGACGGCACGAGGCTGCCGGCGCCGACCGTGCTCTGCAACGCGGACCCGAAGGTCGCGCTGCGGCTCCTGGAGGGCCGCGGCGCGCCGCACGCGTTCGAGCACCGGCTCCGCGAGTGGAAGGTGCGCTCGCCGGTCCTGAAGCTGAACGCGGCGATCGCCGAGCTGCCCCGGTGGACGGCCGCCGCCGGCGAGAGCTGGCCGATGCGCGGCACCGTCAACGTCGGCCGAGGCCTCGACGCGATCCAGCGCGCGTTCGTGGCATACGAGGCGGGCGAGCTGGCGCTCGGCTTCGCGGAGGTCTACTGCCAGACCGCCACCGACCCCTCGCCGGCGCCGCCCGGAAGGCACCTGCTGAGCGCGTTCTGCCAGTACGCGCCGTACGACCCGCCGGAAGGCGACCTCGACCGCCTCCGCCGGCGGGCAAAGGCCGAGATCGTCGCGCTGATCGAGAGCTTTGCTCCGGGCTTCGGCGATTCGATCGAGGACGCGGAACTGCTGCTGCCGCGCGACATCGAGGCCCGGATCGGCCTCACGGGCGGCCAGATCTTCCAGGGCGAGTGCATCCCGGATCAGATGTGGGATCGGAGGCTCGCGCCGCGAACCCCGGTCGACGGCTTCTACCTGTGCGGCGCCGCCACCCACCCGGGGGGCAGTGTGATCGGCCTCAACGGCCGCAACGCAGCGATGGCGGCGCTCGCCGACGCGGGCGTCGGCGCCGGCGAGAGCGTCCAGGCCGCGCGCGCTTGACGACTGTCCGTAAAGGACCTATCATGCGTCCATTAGGCCTTCGGGTGCACGCTGGCCGGGCCGAGGAGAAACGGGGGGTTGGAAGGCGTGGCGATTGAGGACAGGGCCATCGGCGAGCGGCACGCTCTCGAGCGAACCGCGATCGAGCACCTCTGGCCGCACAGCGATGACCTCGAGTGGGACGACCTCACCACCCGCGGCATGCGCGTGTTCGTCTCGGGACGAGGCTCGACCCTCACCGACGTCAGGGGTCGCGACTACCTCGACGGGCTAGCGGGGCTGTTCGTCGTCAACATCGGGCACGGTCGCGCCGAGGTCGGCGAGGCGATGGCCCGCCAGGCCGCCGAGCTCGCCTACACGGCGGCCTCCAGCTCCACGAACCCGACGACGCTCGAGCTCTGCGAGAAGATCGCGGCGCTCACTCCCGGCGACCTGAATCGGGTGTTCTTCGTATCCGGCGGATCGGAGGCGGTCGAGACCGCGCTGAAGATCGCGAAGCAGGTGCAGGCCCTTCGCGGCTTTCCGAAGCGCTACAAGTTGATCTGCCGCAGGGGCTCGTATCACGGGACCACGTTCGGCGCCGCGAGCCTCACCGCGAGTCAGAGCGAGCGCTACTTCGGGCCGTTCATGGCCGGGGTGTCGCGCGTTCCCTCCCCGAACCACTATCGAAACGACTTCGACCTCGAGGGCGAGGCGGGCGACGTCATGTGCGCGCGGTTCGTGGAGCAGGAGATCCTCGTCCAGGGACCGGAGCACGTCGCCGCGGTGATCGGGGAGCCGATCTCGGCGGCGAACGGCACCCATGTGCCGTCACCCGTCTACTGGCAGATGCTGCGCGAGATCTGCGACCGCTACGGGGTGCTGCTGATCATGGACGAGGTCATCACCGGATACGGCAGAACCGGGCGCATGTTCGCCGCCGACCACTTCGAGGTGGCGCCCGACCTGATGACGATGGCCAAGGGACTGTCGAGTGGCTACGCCCCGATCGGCGCGGTCGCCGTTCGCGAGGAGGTCTTCGCACCGTTCACCGAGCACGGCAACGCGATCAACCATCTGCTGACATTCGGCGGCAACGCCGTCGCCGCGGCGGCGGCCGCCAAGAACATCGAGATCATCGAGCGCGAGGAGCTGGCCGAGCGGTCGGCGACGATCGGCAAGTACCTGCTCGAGCTCGCCGACGGATTGCGGCACCACCCGACGGTCGGCGACGTTCGCGGCGGGCTCGGCCTCCTCTGCGCGGTCGATCTCGTCAAGAGCAAGGAGACGAAGGAGCAGTGGGGGGTCTCGCACCCCTTCATCGTCCAGCTCGGTTTGCGGACGCAGGAGCGCGGGCTGATCACCCGGGTCTGGGACGTCCTCCACCTCGCCCCCCCGCTCGTCGTCACCCGCGAGGAATGCGAGCGGATGGTCGAGATCGTCGACGAGTGCCTGACCGAGCTCGAGCGCGACCACGCGGATGAGATCTCGGGCTAGCGCCGACGGACGGCGCTAGATCAGCGCCGACGGACGGCGCTAGATCAGCGCCGGCTGCGCCGGCGCCCCCTCGCCCTCCTCCTCGAAGGAGGCGAGCCGGACCCCGAGGAGGCGGACCGGGCGGGCGGGCGGGTTGGCCGCCAGCAGCGCCAGCGCGGTGCCGGCGATCACCTCCGGATCGTCGGTCGCCTCCGCGATGGTGCGCGCCCGAGTGCGGGTCGTGAAATCGTCGAGGCGGACCTTGATGCCGATCGTCCGCCCGCGGATGCCACGCTTGCGGACGCCGGCGGCAAGACGCCGGGCCTGGTCGACGAGCACCCGCTCGAGCAGGCCCCGATCCGCGACGTCGGAGTCGAAGGTGGTCTCGACCGAGCGCGACTTCGCGGGGCGCGTCGTCACCTCGCTCGTGTCGCGAAAGTGGGCGCGGTCGACGAGCCAGCGGCCGAGCCGCTCGCCGAAGCGGCGCGCGAGGTCGTCCGGCGGGCGTCGTTGGAGGTCGGCGATCGTCTCGATCCCGAGCCCAGCCAGGCGCTCGGCGGTGCGGGGGCCGATCCCGGGGATGATCCGCGGGCTGCGGTCGGCGAACCGGGCGGCGGCCTGCCCGCGGGAGAGGACCACAAAGCCACGCGGCTTCTCCGCGTCGGAGGCAACCTTCGCGACGAGCTTCGAGGGGCCGATGCCCACCGACGCGTCGAGCCGGAGCTCGGTGGAGATCCGGCGGACGAGGCCGCTCATCGCGTCGATCGGGTATGGGGAGCCGGTCAGGTCGAGGTAGGCCTCGTCGAGCGAGACCGGCTCCACCGGCGCGGCGAGTTCGGCGACGAGAGCCATCAGCTCCCGCGAGCGCTCGCGGTAGTGCGCCATGTCCGGCGGCAGGTAGACGCCGTCGGGGCAGAGTCGCCGCGCCCGTGCCACCGGGATCGCCGAGGCGACGCCGAACCTGCGCGCCTCATAGGAGGCTGTGGTGACCACCGCCCGCGGCCCGCGCCAGGCGATGATCACCGGCTTCCCCCGCAGCTCGGGGCGGCGGCGGAGCTCCGCGGCGACGTAGAAGGCGTCGATGTCGAGGTGGGCGATGACGCGCCGCGCCATCCGCCGATCGTAGGGGCCGCCCCGGCGGCCACGAGCCCCCGGCCCACGAGCCCCCTACCGCGAGGTTGACTCGGCAGCGCGGGCCTGGGCTCGCTCGATCAGCTCGCGCTGGACGGCTCTCGGTGGGTCGCCGGGCCTGCGCCGGACCCACTCGCCGTGGGGGCGAAGCTCCCAGGCGTTCGCGTTGTCGGCGAGCGAGCGGTCGAGCACGTCGAGGAGCTCGGCGCGGCACTGCGGGTCGGAGACCGGGACCACGAGCTCGACCCGGTTGTAGAGGTTGCGCGGCATCAGGTCGGCCGAGCCGATGTAGACGCACGGCTCCTCGCCGGGCCGCTCGAACGAGTAGATCCGCGAGTGCTCGAGGAAGCGGGCGACGACCGAGAGCACCTCGATCGTCTCTGAGACGCCGGTCACCCCCGGCCGCAGGGCGCAGATCCCGCGCACGTTGAGCTCGATCGGGACGCCGGCCTGCGAGGCGCGGTAGAGCGCCCGGATCGAGGTCGCATCGAGCAGCGAGTTCATCTTCATCCGAATCCGCGCCGGATGCTCGGGCGAGTGGGCGGCGATCGTCCGCTCGACCTCGTCGAGGATCCCGCGCTGGAGGTTGAACGGGGCGATCAGCGCCTTGCGGTAGCGGCGCGGGCGCGCGTAGCCGGTCAGGTAGTTGAACATCTCGGCGATGTCGGAGCCGAGCTTCGGCTCGCAGGTGAAGAGCCCAAGGTCGGTGTAGAGGCGAGCGGTCTTCGGGTTGTAGTTGCCGGTGCCGACGTGGGCGTAGTGGCGGACGCCGTCACCCTCGCGCCGGGCGACGAGGACGCACTTGACGTGGGTCTTCAGGGCCGGCAGCCCGTAGACCACGTGGACGCCGGCCTCCTCCAGCTTCTTCGCCCACTCGATGTTCGCCCGCTCGTCGAATCGGGCCTTGAGCTCGACCAGGCAGACGGCCTGCTTGCCGCGCTCCGCGGCCTCGATGAGCGCCGGGACCAGCGGCGAGTCGGCGCTCGTCCGGTAGACGGTCTGCTTGATTGCGAGGACGTCCGGGTCGACGACGGCCTGCTCGACGAAGCGCTCGACCGAGGTGGTGAACGAGTCGTAGGGATGGTGGACGAGGACGTCCCCCTCGCGCATCGCGGCGAACACATCGCCCGTGGAGCCGTTCTCGCCGAGCAGCCTGGTCTGGGTGACGGGTGCGAACGGCACGTCGCGAAGCTCGGAGAAGCCGCTGACCCCGGCGACGTCCCAGAGATCGGCGAGGTCGAGCGGGCGATCGACCTCGTAGACCTGGCGCTCTTCGATCCGCAGCGCCTCGGTGAGCTGGGCCCGGAGCTTGGCGCTCATCGTCCGCTCGACCTCGAGCCGCACCACCTCGCCGAAGCGGCGTCGGCGGAGCTCCTGCTCGACCGCCTCGAGCAGGTCGTCGGCCTCGTCGGAGACGTCGTAATCGGTGTCGCGGGTGACGCGGAACAGCGAGTGGTCGAGGATCTCCATGCCCGGGAAGAGCGATTCGAGGTTGGTGCCGATCAGGTCCTCGAGGGCGACGAAGGCGGCGGGGTCGCCCTCGAGCCGCAGGAACCGCCCGAGGAGCTCCTTCGGGACCTTGACGCGGGCCAGGACCTCGGTCCCCTGGTCGGGGTCGCGGAGGACGACGGCGAGACTCAGCGAGAGATTCGAGATGTACGGGAACGGGCGTCCGAGCCCGACCACGAGCGGCGTCAGGGCCGGGAAGATCCGGCGCTCGAACAGGCTCGAGAGCTCCTCGCGCTCCTTCGGGTTGGCGTCCTCGACCGAGACGAAGCGGATCCCGTGCTCGGCGAGCGCGGGGACGATCTCGCGCGAGAAGCAGCGGCCGAGGCGCTCGCGCTGGGCGTCGACGACGCTCGCGATCGCGTCGATCTGCTCGTCGGGGCTGAGGCCGTCGGCGCCGCGTACATCGCGCCCGGCCTCGACCTGATCGTGAAGGTTCGCGACCCGCACCATGAAGAACTCGTCCAGGTTCGACTCCCAGATCGCGCAGAACTTGGCCCGCTCGAGCAACGGCACCGAGGTGTCTTCGGCGAGCTGGAGGACGCGATCGTTGAAGTCCAGCCAGGAGAGCTCGCGGTTGAAGTAGAGGGAGGAGTCCTCGAGGTCGGGCGCCGGGGGCGCGAAGTCGGCTGCCGCAGCCTGCTCGACCGCACCTCTCGCGGTCGCACGTGCTTGCAG
>JBKPNB010000127.1:0-2395 GCA_046732395.1 Actinomycetota bacterium
AGGTACAGCTGCTCTCACTGAGCGCCATGTGCCTGACAGGCGTTGGCGTCCTTGCGGCTCGGCGGAGGCAAGCCGGCCGGCCGCGGCGCCGCTCGCTCGCGCTGCTGATCGACTCGTTCGCCCTCGGCCTCGTGATGATCGCCGTGCTGTTCGTTTTCGGTGCCTTTGGCTGGCCCGGTTTCAAGGAGGTCCAGCGGGCGACGCTCGTGGTGATCGGCATCGCGCCGATCGTGTTCCTGATCGGGCTTCTCGACGCGCGTCTGGCTCGGTCGGCCGTGGGCGACTTGATCCTCGAGCTGCAGAGTGACCCGGCACCGGCGAATCTACGGGTTGCGCTGGCGCGGGCGTTGCGCGATCCGTCGCTCAAGCTCGCCTACTGGCTCCCCGACTTCGAGACCTACGTCGACCGCGAGGGGCGAGAAGTGGAGGTGACGACAGACGACGAAAGCCAGGTGACGACGCTGATCGACCGGAACGGGGCCAGGGTCGCGGCGCTGGTCCACGACCCGCCCTCTTCGAGGAGCAGGAGCTGCTCGACGCCGTCGGCGCCGCTGCGGGGATCGCGCTCGAGAACGAGCGGCTGCATGCCGAGTTGCGCGCGCGGCTCGAGGAGCTCAAGGGATCACGGGCGCGCGTGATCGAAGCCGGCCAGAAGGAGCGCCAACGGCTTGAGCGCAACTTGCACGACGGGGCCCAGCAGCGGCTGATCGCCCTCTCGCTCGAGCTCAGCCGCCTGGAGCAGTCGGCGCTGAGCGGCGAGCCGGACACGCAGGCACGGCTCGAGACGGCGCGGCGCGAGATCGCGCTTTCGCTCGAGGAGCTGCGCGACGTGGCGCGCGGTATCCATCCGGCCGTTCTCAGCGGGCACGGGCTCGAGGTGGCGCTGGAGTCGATCGCGGCGCGCGCACCGTTGCCGATCCGGCTGTCCATGGCCCTCGCCGATCGCCTGCCCGACCGTGTCGAGGTCGCGGCGTACTACGTCGTATCGGAGAGCCTCACCAACGTGGCGAAGCACGCGCACGCCCACGACGCCACGGTCTCGGTCGCTCAGACGAGCGACTGCCTGGTCGTGGAGGTCGTTGACGACGGGGTCGGCGGGGCGGACACCGAGCGCGGCTCCGGGATCCGCGGTCTCGCCGACCGCGTCGAGGCCCTCGGCGGGCGCCTCAGGATCTGGACACCGCCGGGCGGCGGGACGCGCGTGAAGGCGGAGATCCCGTGCGCGTAGCGATCGCCGAGGACAGCGTTCTCCTGCGCGCCGGCCTGGCGCGGCTGCTCGACGACGCCGGCTTCGAGGTCGTGGCGCAATGCGGCGACGCGGACGACCTGCTGCTCAAGGTTCGGAGCTACTCGCCGGACGTCGTGATCGTCGACATCCGCCTCCCGCCGACCCACAACGACGAGGGCCTGAGAGCAGCGCTCGAGATCCGTGCCAAGCATCCCTCCGTCGGCGTGCTCGTCTTGTCCCAGTACGTCGAGCTAGGTCTCGCACTGAAGCTGCTCGCCGACTCGGCCGAGGGAGTCGGGTACCTGCTCAAGGACCGGATCAGCGACGTGAACGACTTCGTCGCCGCGCTGCGCCGGGTCGCCGAGGGCGGCTCGGCGCTCGACCCGATCATCGTCTCCACCCTCGTGTCCCGGCAGCGGCCGGACGACCCGCTCGCGGAGCTGACGCCTCGGGAGCGCGAGGTACTCGAGCTGATGGCCTCGGGCAGCTCGAACCAGGGGATCGCCGACAAGCTCGTGATCACGGTGCGCGCGGTCGAGAAGTACGTCTCGAGCATCTTCAGCAAGCTCGGCCTGCCCTCTACGGGCAGCGAGTCGAGGCGGGTGCTGGCCGTGCTGACGTTCCTCCGCTCCTGACGCGGCAGCGAATCGGAAAACACCAGAAACCCGCCCCCCGAAGCACGCGTCGCCCGGCTTCCGTGGTCGGGAGAGAGGTGCGACGTTGGACGCAACCCCGCGAGAGGAGCCGCGATGAAGACGCGTGTCATTCAGGACGATCCGGAGCCGACCGGCCACAAGACGCCAATGGACGTCTGTTCGGAACAGATGCAGAAGGCGATGAACCTCGCCGGCCGGATGGGCCACTGGAGCGCGACCCACTGGAAGACGGCCGTGTTCGGCTGGCTCGCGTGCGTCGTTCTCTTCTTCGCGTTCGGAAACCTCGCTCTCGGCTACAAGCAGATCGACATCAACGACGCAGGCGTCGGCCAGTCGCACAGGGCAGACCAGATCCTCAAGAAAGCCTTCCCCGAGCGGGCTCCGCAGACCGAGTTCGTGCTCGTCGAGAGCTCGAGCCGAACCGCCGACGACCCCGCCTTTCGGGCGACTGTGAACGACGTGATCGGCTCGGTCGAGTCGAGCCGGGCGATCAAGAACCTGGAGTCCCCCT
>JBKPNB010000128.1:0-8541 GCA_046732395.1 Actinomycetota bacterium
GGCGACGACGACCTGGATACCGTCGACAGCGACACGCTCGACTTCAGCGACGGCGGCGACGGCACCGACACGTGCAGCGTCGATTCCGGCGAGTTTCTGTTCAACTGCGAGTTCGAGTAGGTCCGACGCCCGCCATCACGGGTCGAGCGGCTGCAGGCTCTTGGTATCGGCACAAGTCTGCGAAGAGGCCGGCGCCGAGGGCAAGCAGCCTACTGCGGCGTGGGGTATATTCGGCCTCGGTCGAGTAGCGGGAGGCACGATGCGCAAATGGGTTTTTCTGGCGACCGCCGCCACCGTGCTGGTGGCAGCTCCGATCGCCGTCCTTGCGGCGGGCGACGGATCGGGTTCGACGCCGGTCAACTGCATCGCATCGCAGTGGCGGACCTCTTCCGTCTCGACGTCCTCGAGCGCTTGGAGGAATGTTCCGAACCTCGGCGCGAACATCGTTCAGGTCCGCCCCGTCGTGATCAATGCCAGCGCCTCGCTCAGCGGAGGGCCGGTCGCCTTTCGGGTCCGCACCGTGAACATCGGTGATCAGCACCGCACCAGCAAGCCGGGCCCGACGCGCTTCGTGCCTGGGGGCAACGGCACAAATTCCTTCGGCTACCAATGGATTGACCTTGGAAACGCGGCGTCGCCGCACGCGCTCCGCGTCCGGCTCCAGTGGAAGAGCTCGACCGGCCGGCCGGTGCACATGTTGCGCGGCGACCTAACGGAGTCCTACGCCGCTGACGGCTGCCCGGGTGGACCGTAGGGCGGCACTCGCGGTTTCCTGACTGCCTAGCTCGCATCGTCGCGACGTCGGAAGCCGTACTCGCCCGGGGCGATGAACCGCTCGTGGGCGTCGGTGACCCAGGCCTCGAGCTCCCGGTGGCCGGCGTTCCTACCGGCCGACGCGAAGACCGCGGAGGCGCTCGCGGTCGCCGATCGGCGCCGTTCACAAGGCTGACGTCGTATGTCAGATCGGCTGGGCGGGGGCCATGCTGTGGGCCAGCAGGAACCCCGATACCTGGAGACTGCCGCTGGTGGACAACTCCCAGATCGCCGATCGGCTTGATGCGCTCGCCGCCTTGCTCGAGCTCGTCGACAGCAACCCGCACGCCGTCCGCGCCTACCGTCGCGCCGCCGACACCGTTCGCGAAGCGGCGTTTCCGGTCGCCGAGCTCGTTGAATCGGGAAGGGCGCGCGAGCTGCGGGGCATCGGGCGTTCGATCGAGGCGCGGCTGCGCGAGCTCGTCGAAACTGGTTCCATCGCCGAGCTCGACGAGCTCGAGCGCGAGCTCGCACCCGATCTCGTAGGACTCGGCCGCTATCTCGGGCTCAGTGCGCGACGCTCGGTCGAGCTGGCGCGCGAGCTCGGGGTCAGCACCGCCGAGGAGCTTCGCGACGCGGCGAGCGCGGGACGGTTGCGGACCGCGCCCGGGATCGGTCCGAAGACCGAGGCGCGGCTTCGGGAAGCCCTCCGGCGCGAGCGGGAGCCACGTCCGCGACGCGGACTCCTACTGAACCGCGCTCGGGAGCTGGTCGGCGGGATCGCGGCCGCGCTCGAGGGCGAGGCGGCCGGCGATGTGCGTCGGTGGCGCGACTCCTGCGAGGCTCTGGCGGTCATCTGCGCGGCGGCGGACCCATCCGCGGCGCTCGAGGAGTTCGCGGGGGTTCCTCAGATCGTCACCCTGATCGATCGCGAGGAGCGGCGCGCGGTCGGGCTGACGATCGAGGGCGTGCCGGTCGAGCTCGTCGTCGCGCCGCCGGAGCGGTTCGGGACGGCGCTCGTTCGGGCGACGGGCGCACCCGCCTACGTCCGTGCCCTCGAGCCGCTGCCGGAGGCGCGCGACGAGGAGGCGGTCTATCGCGCCCTCGACCTGGCGTGGTGTCCACCCGAGCTGCGCGAGGCGCCGTTTCGCGGCGAGCCGCCTGAGGTGGTGGCGCTCGAAGAGATCCGCGGCGACCTCCACTGCCACACGCGGTGGTCAGACGGCAGGGCCAGCGTCGCTGACATGGGCCGTGCGGCCCTCGAGCGCGGCTACGACTACCTCGCCATCTGCGATCACACGCCAGCCGTCGGCGCGGTCCGCGGACTCACGCCGGACGACGTCCGGCGCCAGGCGGACGAGATCGCGGCCGCGAACGAGCTGCTCGCCCCGTTCCGCGTGCTGCGGGGGATCGAGTGCGACATCCTCCCGGACGGGTCGCTCGATCTTCCCGACGACGTCCTCTCGGAGCTCGAGTGGGTGCAGGCAAGCGTCCACGGGGGGCAGCGAATGCCGCGGCAGCAGCTGACGGCCCGCGTTGAGGAAGCGCTGCGCAACCCCTACGTTCGCTGCCTCAGCCATCCCAAGGGCCGCTACATCAACCGGCGGCCGGAGAACGACCTCGACCTGGACCGCATCTTCGAGGTTGCGCTCACCGAGGACGTTGCTCTCGAGGTCAACGGGCTCCCCGACCGGCTCGATCTGTCCGGCGAACACGTCCGGGATGCGCTGGGCGCCGGTATCGAGATCGTCTGCTCAACCGATGCCCACTCGGTTCGCGGCCTGGGCAACATGGCGCTGTCGGTCGCCACCGCGCGGCGCGGCTGGGCATCCCCGGCGAACGTCCTGAACACCCGGCCGCTGTCGGAGATCCTGCGCTGAGCGAGCCACGAGGGTCGGTCGCTAGCATCGGCGCGATGCCTGTAGAGGATTCGCGGAGGTGGCTTGCCCTCTACGTCCTCTGCGTCGGGATGCTGATGATCGTGCTCGACGCGACGATCGTGAACGTCGCCCTGCCGTCGATCCAACAGGACCTTGGCTTCTCGCAGAATGACCTCGCCTGGGTCGTCAACGCCTACCTGATCGCCTTTGGCGGGCTGCTGCTGTTGGCCGGCCGGATCGGCGACCTGATCGGGCAGCGGCGCATCTTCCTCTTCGGCCTCGCCACGTTCACGGGCGCGTCGTTCCTGTGCGCCCTGTCCCAGAGCCAGCGCCTTTTGATCGGGGCGCGCTTCGTTCAGGGCGTCGGCGGGGCGCTGACGTCCGCTGTGATCCTCGGGATGATCGTGACGATGTTCTCGGAGCCCCGGCAGCAGATGAAGGCGATCGGCGTCTACACGTTCGTCGCCGTCGCCGGTGGCTCGATCGGGCTGCTGGTCGGCGGCGTGCTCACCGAGACGATCAACTGGCACTGGATCTTCTTCGTCAACATCCCGATCGGCATCGCGACCGGCCTCGCGGCGATCAGGCTCGTTCCGGACCGCGAGGGAATCGGGCTCGCCGCCGGCGCCGACCTCCCGGGCGCGGCGCTGCTCACCGGCGGCCTGATGCTCGGCGTGTACGCGATCCTCGGGGTCGCCGAGGCGGGCTGGGGATCGACCCAGACGCTGGTGCTCGGCGCGGTCTCGATCGGCCTGCTGTACGCCTTCGTCGCTCGCCAGGAGCGCGTGGCGAACCCGTTGATGCCGCTGCGCCTCTTCCGTTCCCGCAACGTCTCCGGCGCGAATCTGGTCCAGGCGCTGCTCGTCGTCGGCATGTTCGGGATGTTCTTCCTCGGCGCCCTCTACATGCAGCGGATCCTCGGCTACGACGCGCTTCAGGTCGGCCTCGCATACCTGCCGATGACGTTGGTCATGGGGACGATGTCGTTCCGGGTCGCCGCGCAGCTCAACCTGCGATACGGGCCGCAGGCCACCCTGCTGCCGGCGATGATCTTCGTCGTCGCCGGCCTGCTCCTCCTGGCGCGCACGCCGATCGATGCGACGTATGCGGTCGACCTGCTGCCGCCGATGATCCTGATCGGTCTCGGAGCCGGGCTTGCCTTCCCGTCGCTGATGACCCTCGCGATGTCGGGCGCGACGGCGAGCGACTCCGGCCTTGCCTCGGGGCTCGTCAACACCAGCGTCCAGGTGGGCGGTGCGATCGGTCTGGCGGTGCTCGCCACCTTTGCGACGGAACGGACCGACGCCCAGCTCGCCAACGGGGTGTCACCCGCGGCGGCGCTCAACTCGGGCTATCACCTCGCGTATCTGATCGGGGTCGGGTTGGTGCTGGTCGCGATCGCGATCGCGGTCGGCGTCCTGCGCCAGCGCTCCCCGGAAGGCGCCCCGGCACCGGTCCCGGAGGTGCCGGCCGAGCCGGTCCCGGGCGCGGGCACCGAACCCGCCGCGACGCCCGCGATCCAGGCCGAGCCGCTTCCTGCCTACGCCCTCGGCGCCGGCTGCGCCGAGACCGGCATGCGCGTCGTGATCGGCTGCGGTGGCTGCGCCGGCTCGGCGCCGTAGAGCTCGACGCGAGGGGATGACGGGCGACTACGCACCGACGCCGGTCGAGGACTTCCTGGATCCCGACGATCCGGTCCTCTTCCCACGCCTGACCCCGGCGCAGATCCAGTACCTGGGCGAGATCGGCACCCACCTGACGTTCGCCCGCGGGGACTGCGTGTTCGAGCACGGCCAGCGCGAGACCCCGCTGTACGTCGTCTACAGCGGCGCGATCGACATCATCGACCACGCCCCCGAGGGCGATCGCTACTTCACCCAGTGTCGAGAGGGCACCTTCGCCGCCGATATCTCGATGTTCACGGGGGAGCCGACGCTCGCCGCCGGGTACGCCGCCGAGCCGACCTCGCTTATCGCGCTGCCGCCGGAGGAGGTGCGGAGGGTCGTCGCGACCGCGGCCGAGCTCGGCGATCTCCTGCTGCGAACGATGGTCACGCGCCGGGAGTGGCTGCAGGGTCGCGGCCTCGGTCAGCAGCGGCTGATCGGCACCCGGTGGTCGACCGACACCTTCACGGTACGGGAGCTGCTGGAGCGCAACCTCGTTCCCTTCACCTGGCACGACCTCACCATCGACGACGAGAGCCGGGTCCTGCTCGAAGGGCTCGGCATCGGAGCCGCCGAGTGCCCGGTCCTGGTCCGCTCCGACACCGTCATCCGGAACGCGACGGTGACCTCCGTCGCCGATGAGCTGGGTCTGCGAGCGGAGATCGACGGTGAGAACTTCGACGTCGTCGTGATCGGCGGTGGTCCGGCCGGGTTGGCCACCGCGGTCTACGCTTCCTCCGAGGGGCTCGGCACGCTCGTGGTCGAGCGCTTTGCCCCGGGCGGTCAGGCGGGTACGAGCGCGCGCATCGAGAACTACCTGGGCTTTCCCACCGGGCTCACCGGTGCGGAGCTCACCCGCAGGGCGACGCTCCAGGCGCGCAAGTTCGGCGCCGTGATCTCCAGCGTCCACGAGGCCTCTCACCTGTCCGAGCCCGAGGCCGGGGGGTTGCGTGAGATCGAGCTCGCCGACGGCCAGCGGGTCCGGGGGCGATCCGTCGTCCTGGCCCCAGGCGCGGACTACCGGCGGCTACCGGCCGAGAACGCGGATCGCTTCGAGGGTCTCGGCCTGTATTACGCGGCGACCCACATCGAGGCGCAGCAGTGCGCGCAGGAAGATGTCATCGTGGTCGGCGGCGGAAACTCGGCCGGTCAGGCCGTGGTCAAGCTCGCCGACCACGCGCGCCAGGTCCACGTGGTCGCCCGCCGGCGGCCCGAGCTGGCGATGTCGCGCTACCTGGTCGATCAGATCGAGGCCAGGTCGAACGTCAAGGTCTGGTCCGGGTGCGAGGTACGAGCACTCGAGGGCGACGAGAAGCTCGAGGCCGTCGTGATCTCGGGCGCGGGGCCCGATCGCCGCGTCGCGACCTCGGCGGTGTTCGCGATGATCGGCGCCTCTCCGAGGTCGGAGGGCCTGGTCGACTACGTGGGCCAGGACGAAAAAGGCTTCGTGGTCACCGGCGAGGAAGCTCGACACCATCCGCATTTCGCCCGGCACTGGAACGGCGCCGACCGCGACCCGCTGATGCTCGAGTGCACGCGCCGCGGCGTCTTCGCGATCGGCGACGTGCGCAGAGGCTCCACCAAACGGGTGGCGGCGGCGGTCGGGGACGGCGCCCTGGTCGTCCGCTCCATCCACACCTCGCTCGACCCAGGCGCTGCGTGAGCGAGGGGATGCGCGCCCGCCGACCGCGGTTGTGGATCATCGGCGTGGGGACGGTGGGCAGGTGGCTGCTCGAGGCCCTCAGCTCGCGCGCGGCGGACCTCGAGACCCGTTACGGACTTGTCCCCAAGGTTGTGGGCGTGGGCAGGGCGCGAGACGGATTCATCCATTCCGACGCCGGCCTCGACCTTCCGGCGCTGCTCCAGGTCGTCGCCGCCGGGCGCCCGCTCGCCGACCATCCTGACGCCCGCCACTGGCCGAGCGCGCTCGAGGGCATGCGAGCCGGCGCCGCCGATGTCCTCGTCGAGGTGTCCGCGAGCGCGCTCGAGTCGGACGGCGAGCCCGGCGCGGCCCACATGCGTGAGGCGCTCTCGCGGCGGATCGCTGTGGTGACGTCGAACAAGTGGCCGGTCGCCCTTCACGGCGTCGAGCTTTCGGAGCTGGCCCGCCGCCGCCACGTTCCGTTCCGCGCCGAGTCGACGGTGATGTCCGGGACGCCGACCCTCAGCGCGCTCGTCGAGGGGCTGGCGGGCGCCCGACCGTCGCACCTTCGCGGTGTCCTCAACGCGACCGCCAACTTCATCCTGACCCGGGTCGAGGCGGGCGACTGCTATGCCGAGGCGCTCGCGGCGGCCAAGGACGCCGGCCTCGCGGAGCGCGATCCATCCGCCGACGTCGATGGGCTCGACGCCGCGGCGAAGGCGATGGTCCTCTCCGCGCTCGTCCTCGGCACCCAGCTCCGCGCCGAGGAGGTACCGCGCCGCGGCATCGCCGGGGTCGACCGCGAGCAGGTCGAGGCGGCGCGCCGACGGGGTCGGCGGATCAAGGAGGTCGTGACCATCGAGCGCTCCGGCGCCGGTGCGGGCGCGGCGGTCACCGCGCGCGTCGAGCCGGCAGAGCTCGCGGCGGACGACCCACTGGCGAGGGTCGACGGGACCGCCAACGTTCTCACCTGCACCGCGGAGCCGGTCGGGGAGGTGTCGATCATCGGGCCGGGCGCCGGCCCGCAGCTGGCCGGGCAGGGCGTCCTCGCCGACCTCATCGCGGCTAGCGCTTGAGGCGCCGCCATCTCCTCATCGGCGGCCCTCATCGCTCCTGCGGCAGGCTTCCTCGAGCACGTGCCGGACGACGGGGCGGTGCCGCGGCAGGGTCACGGCCCACAGCGCGCGCGCCAGCGGGTTCTCGAGTCCCACGAAGGTGGCGAAGAGCAGCCCGTCCCCTTCGTGCTTGACGAGCAACTCGGCGGGCATCCCGATCCGCGATTGGGCCGCGAGGAGCGCGAAGCCCGAGTCGACACGCCGCAGCTCCCAACCGAGGACGGACCGCGGCGACCGGGTCGAGCTCAACCGCAGGCCGAGCGCGGACCAGCCCAGCCAGAGGGCGCGCCGCAGCGCAGGCGGGCTTCCCTCGAGGATCGCGCGGGCCACCTCGTCGGGTGGACGCTCCCGAGCGCCACGGAAGTCGAGGAGGAAGGCCTCCTCGTAGTCGACCCGCGGGAGCGTCGTGAGAGCTCGGGCGGCCGGTGGCACCGCGATCTCGCGCACCGGCCGCGCGCGCAGCATCGCCGGGTAGACGATGCGGTGCCGGAACGGCTTGATCGCCTCCATGTAGGCATTGCCGAGCAGCCCGTTCGGCTTCACCAGGACCGCCATCTGGGCCCGGTCGCCTCCCGGGTCCGGGACCCGGCCGATGTGCATGACCCCATGGATCGTGCGGTTGGCGATCTCGGCGGCGAACTCGTCGGCGGTCAGGTAGAGCGTCGTGAACGGCAGCGCCTCGAACTCGGGGCCGCGCGCATCCCACAGCTCGGCGGGAAGCCGATCGCGGAGCGAAGGAACCCTCCTCCCCACCCCGGCGTCCTCCCCGTCCCAGCCGAGCAGCCTCCCGATCTTCCACCGCAGCGCGAAGAGGGCGCGGACCACGCGGGACCGGCTCCGCGAGGGATCCTGGTCGACGATCGCCTCGATCAGCCGTGGGAAGTCATCCGCGCAGCCCCGCCACGGAAGGGCCCACACGTCCTCGAGGCGAAAGTCCGGGGCGAGCTCGTGGATCCGCCACGGCCGGGAAGTGTGCGCGCGGTTCGGGAGCCTCATCATCGCCACGGATCCATACGTGTCCGTATCGATACGGTAGCGTATACCCGTCTAGCCGGGTTGCCAACACGCTCGGCGGGCGCCGCGAGGAGAGACATGGCCGCACCGACCCGAACCCCGCGCACCAGCTGGATCGATGAGGGGCTGCGCGCCCTCGGGATCGGCGGCCCGGACGCGGTACGGATCGAGAAGCTCGCGGAGACGCTGGGGGTCACCAAGGGCGGCTTCTATTGGCACTTCGAAGGCCGCCCGGCGCTCATCGAGGAGATGCTCGATGCCTGGGAGCGGCTGGTCGTCGATGAGGTGATCGAGCGCGTCGAGGCGGGCGGCGGCGACGCCAGGGCCAGGCTCAGCCGGCTGTTCGCGATCGCCGGCTCGAGCGAGGAGCTGCTGAAGGTCGAGCTTGCGGTGCGCCACTGGGCCCGGCGCGACGGGACGGTCGCCGCGCGCCTGCGGCGCGTCGACAATCGCCGAATGGAGTACATGCGCTC
>JBKPNB010000129.1:0-27075 GCA_046732395.1 Actinomycetota bacterium
GGACGAAGGCGAGCACGACGGCGATCGCCACCGCGACGATCGCCAGCCGGCGGCGGACGTAGATGTCGATGCCAGACCACAGCTCCCCGACCCCGGAGACGCCGCGCGCGACCGTCTCGCGAAGCGGGGCCGGCCGCGGTCGCGGCGGCAGCCACCCGGGCGGCCGGCGCGGCAGGTGCGGATGGGGGAAGTGGACACCGGGCAGCCGCAGCCGGCGGCGTTCCCGGTCGCCGACGGCGCCGTTGCCGTGTGCCGCGGCGTGGCTGCGGGGCAATGCCGCGCGAGCTTCGACGGGCGGCTGCGGGGCGGCGATCGGCGAATGGCCACCGGACGGGCTCCCCATCAGGGGAGTCGGCTGCTCGGCCACACGCGCCGAGCCGAGACCGCCGCGCCCTCGAAGCCGGCGGCGCAACGCCCTGACGGCCTCCCTGCCCGAGGACAAGCGCCTCACGCCCTGCCTCTATACCGGGACTCCCGCGGCACGAAGTCGATGATCAGCGGCACCCCCTCCAGCCCATATGCATCGCGGAGCCGGTTCTCCAGGTGATAGGCCCAATCCCGCGAGATCAGACGCCGGTCGTTGACCTGGATCGCGAACCGAGGCGGGCTCCGGCCGATCTGCGCCGCGTAGTAGAGGCGGAGTCGCCGCCCCCGCCGCGCCGGCGGCGGGGTCCGTGCGACGACGTCATCGACGAACCTGTTGAGCTCCGGGGTCGGGATCCGCGAAGCGCGGCGGTCGGCTAGGTCGAGCGCCCGCTCGAGCAGTCTGCGGACGCCGCGCCCGGTCAGCGCCGAGCAGACGATCCCCGGCGGTCGCTGCCGCAGGCGGCGGCCGAGACGCGCGGTCGCGTCGTCGAGATCGGTCCGGGTGACGTCCCACTTGTTGAGGGCGACGAGGGTCGCGCAACCGCTTCGCATCGCGAGCTCCGCGACCCGCAGATCCTCGGACGTCACCCCCTCCGAGGCGTCGCAGACGACGATGGCGACGTCGGCGCGCTCGACCGCCCGCTCGGAGCGGAGCTGGGCGTAGTAGTCGACGGTCCCCGCCACCTTCGAGCGCCGCCGCAGCCCGGCGGTGTCGATGAGGACGATCGGCCTGCCGTCGAGCTCGAGCTCGGTGTCGATCGCGTCGCGGGTGGTCCCGGCGCGCTCGAAGACGATCACTCGCTCGTCGCCGAGGAAGGCGTTGACGAGCGAAGACTTGCCGGTGTTGGGCCGGCCGACCACCGCCACGCCGACCGCCGCGTCGTCGACGTCGGGGGCGCCGTCGCGGGCCTCGGCGGCCAGCGCCGCGAGCCGGTCGAGGAGGTCGCCCGTGCCGAGTCCATGGGCGGCCGAGACCGGGAACGGGTCGCCGAGCCCGAGCCGGCCGAGCTCGGCAGCCGCCGGGGCGTCCTCCGCGCGATCGACCTTGTTGGCGACGACGAGCACCGGCACCGGCGAGCGCCGGAGGATGTCGGCGACCTCGGCGTCCCCCGCGCGGAGCCCGGCCCGAGCGTCGAGCACGAGGACCACCGCGTCGGCGGCGTCGATCGCCGCCCGAGCCTGCGCCTGGACGGCGCGAGCGAGCGGGTCATCCGCCGCGAGGTCGACCCCGCCGGTGTCGACGAGCCTGAAGCGGACTCCGTTCCACTCGCAGTCGATCGCCTTGCGGTCCCGCGTCACCCCCGACTCGCGGTGGACGACCGCCTCGCGGCCGCCGGCGAGGCGGTTGACGAGCGTCGACTTGCCGACGTTCGGGAAGCCGACCACAGCGACCTCGGGCAGCGCCGCCCTCAAGCCAGCACCCCCTGCTGCGAGGCGATCTCGATGATCCGCTCGACCACCCGCGATGCGGGCCGGCCGGTGGTGTCGACCTCGATCGCGTCGGGGGCGGCCCGGAGCGCGCCGTGGACGCGCTCGGAGTCGCGGCGATCACGCTCCGCCTGGGCCGCCGCCACCGCGGCGACGTCCTCGCCGGTGTCGGCGGCCCGGCGGCGGGCGCGCTCGTCGGAACCGGCGGTGAGGAACACCTTGAGGTCGGCGTCGGGGACGACGACGGTGCCGATGTCCCGGCCCTCGACCACCCAGTCGCCGGCGGCGACGAGCGCGCGTTGGCGCGCGACCATCGCCGCCCGGACCCCTGGGTGAACCGAAACCCGCGATGCGGCCGCGCTCACCTCCGGCGCCCGGATCTCCGCCGTGACCGTCTCGCCGTCGAGCAGCACCTCACCGCCGGCGAACGAGACCTCGAGATCCCCCGCAATTCGGCCCAGCTCCGATCCGTCGTCGAGGCCGACGCCGGCGCGCAGCGCCGCCAGGGCGACGCATCGATACATCGCCCCCGAGTCGAGATAGGTGGCGCCGAGCGCGCCCGCGAGCCCGCGGGCGACGGTCGACTTCCCGGCCCCGGCGGGGCCGTCGATGGCGATCACGATCCCCACGCGGTGAGGATAGAGTCGGGGTTGAAGGCGACACGGAGGAGCGATGCGCAGCTGGGACATCAGAACGCTCGACGTCGAGCCCCACCAACCGGCGGTCCTCGACTCCGAGGCCGAGGGTCGTGCGATCGTGATCCAGCTTCCCGCCGGCGAGCGCCTCCAGGAGCACCAGGTCCACGAGCGGGCGACGCTGATCGTGGTTGCCGGCCGGATCGAGGTCGAGGATGCCGGCGGCGCCGCCGCCGCCGGGGGCCCGGGATTCGTCGCCATCTTCGACCCCAACGAGCGCCGCGAAGTGAGCGCCAGCGAGGACTCCCGGCTGCTGCTCCTGCTCTCGCCCTGGCCCGGGGTCGGTCACCCGAGCCGCCGCGGATAGACCCGCTCAGGCCCCCTCGCGGGCGGCCTTGATCTGGTACGGCCTGCGGCTCGGCGCGCCGTGCGGCCTCGAGGAAGCCCTAACCGAGGAGCCCGGCGAGGTCGGCCTCGAAACCCGGGTAGCTGACGGCGACCGCGTCGAAGCCGCTTACCTCGACGCCGTCGCTCGAGGCCAGCCCGGCGATCGCCCCGAGCATCGCGAGGCGATGGTCCCCGCGGGCGTCGATCGCGCCACCCGGAAGCGCCCCGGAGCCGGCGACGACGAACCCGTCATCGGTGGCGGCGATCTCGGCGCCAAGGCCGCCGAGGCCCTCGACCACGCCCGCGATCCGGTCCGATTCCTTGCGGCGAAGCTCGCCGGCGCCCTCGACGACGGTCTCGCCATCCGCGAGGCAGCCGACCAGCGCGACGAGCGGCAGCTCGTCGATCGTCACCGCCACCTCCTCGGGGTGAACGCGGGTTCCCTGGAGCGGCGCGTGGCGGGCGACGACCGTTCCCCGGGGCTCGCCGCCGGGCGCCGCCCCCTCGTGCTCGACCGCCACCGCCGCCCCCATCCGGTTCAGGACCCCGAGCAGCCCGATCCGGGTGGGGTTGACTCCCACCGATTCGATCCGCACCTCGCTGCCCGGCACGAGCGCGGCCGCAACGACGAGGAACGCGGCGGAGGAGAAGTCGCCGGGGACGCCGACCGCCCCGAGCTCTAGCCGCTCGACGGGACCGACACCGATCTCCCGGGCGGGCGGCCCGCCGACGCCGGGGACCGTTCGCAGCTCGCGCGAGGTGACCGGGACGCCCGCCGCGCGCAGCATCCGCTCGGTGTGATCGCGGCTGGGCGCCGGCTCGGTGACGGTCGAGGGGCCGTCGGCGAGGAGCGCCGCCAGCAGCAGGCACGACTTCACCTGGGCGCTCGCGACCTCGAGCCGGTGCGCCGTTCCCCGCAGCGGGCCCCCCGTGAGATGGAGTGGCGGCAGGCGACCGTCGCGGCATTCGACCGTCGCCCCCATCGCAGCGAGCGGACGGGCGATGCGATCGACCGGGCGGCGGCGGATCGACTCGTCGCCGTCGAGGGTCCACTCCCCGCGCCCCTGCCCCGCGAGCCATCCGGGCAGGATCCGGAGCAGCGTCCCGGCGTTGCCGACGTCGATCGACGCGGATGCGGCGCCGCGCAGCCCGACCCCCTCGATCATGACGTCGAGTCGACCCTCCGCCCCCCCGGCTGCCTCACGCTCGACGCCGGCGCCCACCGCCTCGACGGCGGCCAGGGTCGAGGCGGTGTCGGCGGCGTCGAGGTAGCCCGAGATCCGGGTCTCCCCCTCCCCCATCGCCGCCAGGATCGCCGCCCGGTGCGAGATCGACTTGTCCGGCGGCGGGCGCAGGGTCCCGCGCAGCGCCGGCCCAGGGCCGAACCGCCGGTCGCTCATTCGCCCTCGGAGATGAGCGCCACCGAGTGGCCGAGGCCCCGAAGGATGACGGCGGTGCGCTCGGCCTCGCCGTCGCCGGCGACCCACAGCGAGATCGCCCCGGTCCGCATGTCGGCGGCCGGGTAGAGGGCCATGTCCTCGATGTTGACGCCCTCGCGGCCGAGCGCGAGCGCGATCTCGGCGACGATCCCCGGCCGGTTGGAGACCGTCATCCGCAGCTCTCGTAGGGGCCCGCCGGGCCGCCCGGCCTCGAGCAGCCGCCGCCGGTCCTCCCCCGCGGCGCGGTGCCAGGCGTCGAGCGCGTCGAGCTCGCCGTCGCGGATCAGCTCCGCAGCGTCTGTGAGGCGGTCGGCGATCGCGTCGATCTCGCCCGCCACCGCCTCGCGGTTGGTGGCGAAGATGTCGCTCCAGATCGCCGGGTTGGCGCCGGCGACGCGGGTGGCGTCGCGGAAGCTCGGCCCGACCTCGGACAGCCCCTCTGACCCCCCGCCGAGGCTCGCCGCCGCCGACGAGGCGAGGGCGTTGGCGACGACGTGCGGGAGGTGGCTGACGGTGGCCATCAGGCGGTCGTGGGCGGCGGCGTCGATCGCCCGCGGGCGGGCGCCGAGGCCGGCGATCGCGCGCTGGACGTGGTCGTAGTGGATGCCGCCGGTGCCCGCGGTCGGAGTCAGATACCAGCGCGCTCCCTCGAACAGGTCGCCGCGGGCGTTCTCCACCCCGGCGGTCTCGGCTCCCGCCAGCGGGTGACCGCCGACGAAGCGCTCGGCGCCCGGAGTGGAGGCCAGCCTGTCGACCAGGTCGCGCTTGGTCGACCCGACGTCGGTGATCGCGGTGGCGGCGTCGGCGGCCCCCAGCGCGGCGGCCACGAGGTCGGGAAGGGCGCGGACCGGCGCCGCGCAGAAGGCGAGCTCGGCGCCGTCGAGGGCAGCCGGCAGCGAGTCCGCCGCCCGGTCGAGCGCGCCGAGCTCGAGCGCGCGCTCGAGGTTGGCGCGGTGGGGATCGAAGCCCGCGACCTCGGCGCCCAGCCTACGCCTGGCGGCGAGCCCGATCGAGCCGCCGATCAGGCCGACGCCCAGTATCGCGACCCTCATTCGCGGCGGCGAGCCTCCACCGCGCCGGCGAGCCGGTCAAGGATCACGGCCGTTCGCTCCCAGTCAAGGCAGGCGTCGGTTATCGACTGCCCGTAGACGAGCGGGCGACCGGAGTCGAGGTCCTGGCGGCCGGCGACGATGAACGACTCGAGCATGATTCCGACGATTGCGCGGTTCCCGGCGGCGATCTGGTCGGCGATCTCGACGGCGGCGGTCACCTGGCGCCCCGGATCCTTGCCGCTGTTGCCGTGCGAGGCATCGATCACGAGTCGCTCGGCCAGGCCGGCCGCGCGGAGCAGCTCGACCGCCGTCGATACCTCGCCGGGCCCGTAGTTCGGCCCCTCGTCGCCCCCGCGGAGGATCACGTGTCCGTCGCGATTCCCGGTCGTGTAGAGGATCGCCGGCGCGCCCGCGTCGTCGATGCCGGCGAACGCGTGCGAGACGGACGCTGCGCGGACCGCGTCGACGGCGACCTTGAGGTTGCCGTCGGTCCGGTTCTTGAACCCGATCGGCATCGAGAGCCCCGAACCGAGCTGGCGGTGCGTCTGGCTCTCGCTCGTGCGGGCGCCGATCGCGCCCCAGGCGACCGTGTCGGCGATGTACTGGGGGGTGATGGGATCGAGGAACTCGCAGCCGACGAGAAGGCCGACGTCGAGGACCGCGAGCAGGAGCTCGCGGGCGATGCGCAGGCCGGAGTTGACATCGCCGGAGCCGTCGAGCCGGGGGTCGTTGATGAGGCCCTTCCAGCCCACGGTCGTCCGCGGTTTCTCGAAGTAGACCCGCATCGCGACCAGCAGGTGCTCGCTGAGGTCGGCCGCCACGGCGGCGAGGCGATGGGCGTAGTCAAGCGCCGCCTCGGGGTCGTGGACGCTGCAGGGGCCGGCGACGACGAGCAGGCGATCGTCGTCGCGGTCGAGCACCCCGGCGACCGCCGTGCGCCCGCGGACCACGGTTGCGGCCCGCTCGTCGCCGAGCGGGAGCTCCTCGAGGAGCGTCGCCGGCGCGACGAGCTCGACGACACGCTCGATCCGGCGATCGCGAACCGAGTCCCTCACGCCCTGACCCTCCATGCCGGCGATCATCGCGGGCTCGCCCCGTCTTCCAAACCGATCCTCATCTGTCCTGTTCCTCTCGTTCAAAGCGTTCGCGTAGGGCCGTGGGGACGGCGTCCGGCGAATGGATCCTGCTAGGTGGGCCGAGCTGGCCGGGCCGGACGCCTAGCTAAATCGCCAGTAATAAAAGGACCACGCGTACGCCGGCGCGCCCGGGTGGGCGGCGGTGGAGGCCGGCGTCGGAGTGCGGTCCATCGGCGGAGTTTTTAGCAGGTGGGGTGAGGGTTGGCAACCGGCGCGCCCGCCGGCTCAGCGCAGAACCTCCGCGAGCGCGCTCAGGAACCGCTCGTTCTCGGCCCGCGTTCCGTAGCTCACCCGGATGTGCCCGGGCCCGCCCAGGCCCTCGCCGCCGCGCACGATGACCCCCGTCTCGCCGAGGCCGCGGACGACCTCCGCCTCGTCGGCGTCGCCGAGGTCGATCCAGGAGAAGTTGGCGTGCGATTCGGGGGCGGCGAGCCCGAGCTCCTCGATCCCGCTCTCGACGACTGCCCGTTCGACGATCGTCCGCTCGACGCGTTCGGTGACGTGATCGGTGTGACGGATCGCCTCCGCCGCCGCCACCTGCGCCAGCCCATTGACCGGAAACGGCTGGCGGACCGCGTCGACCGCGGCGCGGAACTTCGCCGAGCCGAGCGCGTAGCCGCAGCGCAGGCCGGCCAGACCGTGCGCCTTGCTGAAGGTCCGCAGCAGGACGAGGTTCGGGAAGTCGGCGAGCAGGTCGACGGTGGCGTCGGGGTCGTCGTGGAGCTGAAACTCGACGTAGGCCTCGTCGAGGAGGATCGCCACGTGGCGCGGCAGGCGGTCGCAGAAGGCCCCGATCTCCGCCGCCGGCAGGTGGGTCCCGGTCGGGTTGTTCGGGTTGCAGATCAGGACCAGCTGGGTGGCCGCGGTCACCTCGGTGGCCATCGCGTCGAGGTCGTGGATGTCGCCGTCGCCGAGCGGGACCCGGATCTCGCGGGCGCCCGAGAGCGCCGCCAGGTGCGGGTAGATCGAGAACGAGGGCCAGGCGAAGACGATCTCGGCGCCCGGCTCGCAGAGCGCCTCGCAGGCGGCGAGGAGGAGCTCGCAGGAGCCGTTGCCGATCGCGATCCGCGCCGGGTCGGTGTCGTGGCGCTCGGCGACCCGCCGCCGCAGCGCCGGCGAGAACTGCTCCGGGTAGCGGTTGAGGCCCTTGGCGGCGGCCGCGATCTCGTCGAGGACCGCCGGATGGGGGCCCCACGGTGTCTCGTTCGAGGCCAGCTTGGCGACGTCGCCGACGCCGTAGCGCGCTCTCGCGGCGTCGTGGGCGAGCCCCGCCTCGTAGTGGGGCATCCGCTCGAGCCTCTGCGCGAAGGTGACCGGCATCGCGACGAATTGTGCCGGTCGCTACCGGGCGGAGGGCAGGTCGGTGCGAAGCTCTCGCGTCGCGCCGAGGTAGGCGTGGGCGGGCTGGTGGTCGGTCGGAGCGTAGAAGTGGACCAGGACCCGGATCACCCGCTCCATCGCCCCCGGCACCCGCATCTCGCGCCCGCACATCAGCGGCACCCGGTCGAGCCCGAGCTCGCGGGCGGCGACGGCCGGGAACTCGGCGTCGAGGTCGTCGGTGCAGGTGAAGAAGCAGCTCACGATCCGCTCCGGGCGCAGGCGGTTGCGGGCGAGCAGCTCGCGCATCACCTCGCCGGTGGCGGCCAGGATCGAGTCCGCGTCGTTCCGCTCGGCCTGGACCGCGCCGCGGACGGCCCACACTCGCTCGGGTGCCTCAGACATCGAGCCCGGCATCCTCCCAGAGCCGCTCGACCTCGTCCGGCGCAAGGCGCCGGGCCCGGCCGGGCTCGAGGCCGCCGAGCCTGATCCCCCCGAACCGGACCCGCTCGAGGACCAGGACCTCGTTGCCGATCGCCGCCGCCATCCTCCGCACCTGGCGGTTTCGCCCCTCGCGCAGGGTGAGCTCGATCACCCGGGGCGAGACGCGCCGGACCCGGGCCGGCGCGGTCGGACCGTCCTCGAGGTCGACGCCGCGCCGCAGCCGGGCGAGCTCGGCGTCGGTCGGGCGGCGGCGAAGGCGGACCCGGTAGGTGCGCGGGACGCGGTAGCGGGGATGGGTGAGGCGGTTCGCGAGCTCGCCGTGGTTGGTGAGCAGGATCAGGCCGCTCGAGTCTGCGTCGAGCCGGCCCACCGGGTAGAGCCGCCGCGGCGAGCGGACGAGCTCGACGACGGCGCGGCGGCGCCCGGGCTCGCGCGCGGTCGAGGTCACCCCGATCGGCTTGTTGACCGCCCACACCTCGCGGGGCTCGGGAGCCACCTCCTCGCCGTCGACGCGGACGTCGTCGCCGGCCGCGACGTCGCGGGCCGGGTCGCGGATCGTCTCACCGCCGACGCTCACCCGCCCGGCGGCGACCAGCTCCTCGGCCCGCCGCCGCGAGGCGACCCCGCAATGCGCCAGGTACTTCGCCAGCCGCACCTCGGCTCGGAGGTCTCAGTCGGCGCGGCGCTCGCCGGCGGCGAGCAGGCGCTCGCGAAGCTCGCGCTCGTCCTCCGGGGTGGGGTCGAAGCGGACCGGGTCGGGCAGGCGGTCGAGGCCGGCGAGGCCGAACAGCCGCTCGAACAGCGGCGTCGTCCGGTAGACGACCGCCCCGAAGCGCGAGCGGCCGGACTCCTCGATCACCCCGCGCTCGACGAGCGTCGCCACGGCGGACTCCGACGAGACGCCGCGGATCCGGGCGATCTCCGGGCGCGACACCGGCTGGAGGTAGGCGATGATCGCCAGGGACTCGGCCTGGGCCTGGGTCAGCGGCGGCGTCCGCGGCCGGGCGAGCAGCCGCCGCGCCGCGTCGGCGGCGGCCGGGTCGGCGGCGAGGGAGTAGCCGCCCGCCTCCTCGCGGAGGACGATGCCGCGCCTGCCCTCGACGAGGGCACCGCCGAGCAGGTCGAGCGCCCGATCGACCTCGGCCTCGCTCGCCTCGCATGCCTCGGCGAGCTCGGCGACCGAGACCGGCTCCGGCGACAGGAACAGCAGCGCCTCGACGATGTGCTCCAGAGGTCTGCCGGCGGTCACGCGCGCCTCCCAGCTGCTCGCTGCTCGCTGCCCGCTGCCCGCTTCACCGTAATCGGTCCGAACATCCTCCGCTGCTCCCAGCGCGCCTCTCCTCGCTTGTGCATCTCGAGCAACGCGAACAGCGTCACCGCCTGGGTCAGCCGGTCGTCGCGCCCGAACGCCTCGTCGAAATCGAAGCTGCCGCGCCGGGAGAGCAGCGAGCGAAGCAGGGCAAGGCGTCGGTCGAGCGAGACGGTCGGGCGGATGTGGCTGGTGTCGGGCTCGGGCGGGGTCCCCAGCAACTCGCCGATCGCCGCCGCCAACCGCTCGGGGTCGTAGACCGGCCGCGCCTCCGCGAGCGAGGCACGTCGGAGCTCCGCCGGAAGCGGCGCCGATCGGTGCAGGTAGTCACGGTTGGCGGCGAACAGCTCGGCGAGGTGGGCGCCGGCGCCGCGGTAGCGCCGGTACTCGAGCATCCGCGCCAACAGCTCGTCGGCGGCCTCCTCGGGACCGAGCGGGGGCTCGTCGGGCTCGGCCGCCGGCAGCAACAGCCGCGACTTCATCTCGAGCAGCGAGGCGATCAGGACCAGGAACTCGGTCGCGGCCTCGAGGTCGAGCTCGCCGGCCCGCTCGAGGTGCTCGACGTAGGCGACGACGACCGCCCCGAGCTCGACCTCGGCCAGGCTCAGCTCCTCGCGGAGGACGAGCGCGAGCAGCAGGTCGAACGGCCCGGCGAACGACTCGAGGTCGAGCTCGAGCTCGGCGACACTCATCGAGCGAAGGGTAGTTGCGGCCCCGGCTACCTCGCCGGGCCGACTCCGATCGCCCGGCGCACGTCGGCGAGCGTGTCGGAGGCAATCGCCCGTGCCTTCTCGGCCCCGGCCGCGAGCATCTCCTCGAGTCCCGACTCGTCGCCGCGAAGCTCGGCATAGCGCTCGCGGACCGGCGTCAGGTAGTCGACCACCGCCTCGGCGACGGCGAGCTTGAAGTCGCCGTAGCCGGAGCCGTCGAACTCGCGCTCGACCTCCTCGGGCGGGCGACCGCTGACCGCCGACTGAATCTCGATCAGGTTCGCGATCCCCGCCTTGCCCGGGGCCCGCCGGACCTCGGTTCCGGAGTCGGTGACCGCCGAGCGGACCTTCCTGGCGACGACGTCGGGCTCGTCGAGGATGTAGACGACCCCCTGCTCGGCCCCGTAGGTCGTCGACATACGCGCCTCGGGATCCTGGAGGTTCATGATCCGCGCCCCCACCTCCGGGTAGCGGCCCTCGGGGACGACGAGGATCTCGCCGTAGCGGGCGTTGAAGCGCTCGGCGATGTCGCGCATCAGCTCGACGTGCTGGCGCTGGTCGTCCCCCACCGGGACCTCGTCGGCCCGGTAGGCGAGCACATCGGCCGCCATCAACACCGGGTAGTAGAAGAGGGCTCCGGCGACGAGCTCGCGCTGCTGAGCCGACTTCTCCTTGAACTGGTGCATGCGGTTGAGGTCACCCCAGGCGGTCAGCGTTCCGAGGAGCCAGCAGAGCTCGGTGTGCTCGGCCACGTCGGACTGGCGGATGAGGATGCAGCGCCTCGGGTCGAGCCCCGCGGCGATCAGGATCGCCAGCGTGTCATAGAGGCGCTCGCGAAGATCGGCCGGGTCCTGGGGCACGGTGAGCGCGTGGAGGTCGACGACGCAGTAGATCGACTCGCCGCGGTCCTGGCCGTCGACGTACTGGCGGATCGCCCCGATGTAGTTGCCGAGGTGCTTGCGCCCGGTGGGCTGGATGCCGGAGAAGATGCGCACGGGCGCCGCAGCGTACCGGCGGCCCGCGCGCTACGGCTCCGGCGGCTCCCTGAGCTGGTGTGCGGCGGTGAAGAAGTTCCGGTAGGCGAGCGTGGTCGCGACGAGGCCCGCGACGGCGACGGCGCCGAGCAGCACCCAGAGGAGGATCAGCTGCAGGCGGACCGCCGCCGTCGGGCTGGCGCCGGCGAGCAGGCTCCCGACCATCGTCCCCGGGAAGAAGACGACGCCGGTCGTCTTCGTGGAGTCGACGAGCGCGATCATCCCCGAGCGGAGGCTGCGGCGGACGATCGGCGCCGCCGCCTCGGCGGACGTGGCGCCGAGCGCGAGCGTGGCCTCGATCTGACGGGCTCCCGACTCAACCTCGTCGCCCAGTCGGTTGAGCGCCACCGCTGCGGCGGTCATCGAGTTGCCGATCACCATTCCGCCAACCGGGACCATGAACCGCGGGGTCGCCGGGAAGACGCCGAGGCCGACGACGACCCCGACCGTGGCCACCGCCGCCAGGCCGAGAGCGGTCAGCAGCGGCCAAAACGAGTGCGGGACCTTCCGCGCGCGGTGGCGCGCCGTGAAGGTCCCGAACAGGACCATGATCGCCAGCAGGGCGACGACCAGGATCACCGTGTTCTGGTCGAAGACGAAGGTGATCACGTAGCCGATCGCGGTCAGCTGGATGAACGAGCGGACGACCGCGACGACGATGTCCCGCTCGAGATCGGCGTTCCACCAGATCGAGACGACGATCGCGACCGCGATCAGCGCCAGCGCGCCCGCGAGCTGGCCGAGGCTGACCTCGGTGGTGGTCGCGGCGAACGTCACGCCGGGAGCAATTCGGTGACCGCGCCGGCGGCGACCAGCCGCCCGGCGTCGAGCTGGACGACGAACTGGGCGAGCCGGCGGGCCTGGGCGAGGTCGTGGGTGACGAGGACGGTCGAGACGTCGAGGCGCTGGCGAAGATGGAGCAGCGTCGCCTCGACCGCGTCGCGAGCGGCGGCGTCGAGGGCCGAGGTCGGCTCGTCGAGGAGCAGGACCCGCGGCTCGAGCGCCAACGCCCGGGCCAGCATCGCGCGCTGCTGCTCCCCGACCGACAGCTTTGCGGCGTCGCGTTCGGCGTAGGAGATGTCGAGGCCGGCCAGGTCGAGCAGTCGCGGCAGGTCGGGATCGCGTTCCCCGAGGGTGGCGGCGAAGCGGATGTTGTCCTCAACCGTGCCGGCGATCAGCGCCGGCAACTGCGGGACGAGCCCGATCTCGCGCCGCAGCGCGAGCGGGTCGCGCTCGCGGACGTCCGCGCCGCGGTAGCGGACGGTCCCCGACGCCGGGTCGGCGAGCCGGTTGAGGAGCCGCAGGAGCGTGGACTTGCCGGAGCCGGATGGCCCCGCGACGCAACTCGCCCCGGCCGGGAGCCCGGCACTCAGATCATCGAGCACGACCTTGCCGTCCCGCCGCAGGCTCACCCGCTCGAACTCGAAGAGCACGAGGCGATTATCGCCGCGGTCGGGACCTCTCCGGCCACCTCAGGCGTATCCGTATCGATGGAACCCGGGCGAAGGAGGGCGCGATGAGGCGATTCGGGGGTTTGGTAGTTGCGGTTGCGATCGGCGGATGGACGATCGCCGGAGCGGTGACAGAGGCGTCGGCCGACGGCGGCCCCATCACGCTGCCGGCCGACACTGTCCTGAACCCTGCCGGGAGCGTCCGCTATGCGAGCGAGGGCCAGCGAGGCCAAGTCGCTGGCCGCAGCCACACGCTCGTCACGCGCGCGAGCACCCGGACCGGCCACGTCCTCGGGTCGCTGAGGCTCGCCGGCGCGTACGCGATTCCGGCTGTCGCGTACGACCGAAGCGGCGGCGGGCTCTCATGGGACCAGAGCACCCTCGTCCTTCGCCAGCGGTCGTCGCTCGTGCGCCGGACCTCGTTCGCGATCCTCGATGCCCGTCGGCTGCGCCTACGGCGAACGCTCACCTTGCCCGGGCTTTGGACCTTCGACGCGATCTCGCCGGACGGTTCGCGGCTCTACCTGATCCACTATCCCGATCCGCGGAACCTCACCCGCTACGCGGTCCGCGGGTACGACCTCGCGGTCGGGCGCCTGCTGCCGCACCCGATCGTCGACCCAAGTGAGCACGGCGAGCAGATGCGTGGCGTCCCGATCACGCGAGCCGTGGGTTCCGGCGGGCGCTGGGACTACACGCTCTACGACGGGATGGGCAAGGCACCGTTCATCCACGCCCTCGACACCGTCAAGGGTCGCGCCGTCTGCATCGACGGGATCTCGGCGCTGAGGCGCTACAAGCACCTCTTCTCGCTGCAGCTGGCGCTGACCGCGAACGCAAAGCAGCTTTGGGTTCTCGGTCGTCACGAGGCGCCGATCGCCGCTGTGGACACCCGGACCCTGAAGCCGACCCGCCTTCCGCCCCTGGGCGCCCCGGCGAAAGGGTCGTCCGATGCGAGCCCCGGGACCGATCTTCCATGGATCCTCATCGTCCTCGGCGCCGGGCTCGTGATCGCGACAGCCTCGATCTGGGGGATGCCAAGGCTCCATCGGCGCCGGATCGCCGGCGGCGAGGGCCAGTGAGGGCGGCCCTGCCGCGAGCGATCGCGATCTCGTTGCTGGCCGTCGCGGCCGTCCTCACATCGGTCGCGCTCGCCTCGCCGGCCGGCGGCTCAAAGGACGGGACGCCGATCCGGCACCCTCGGCCGACGCCGGCGCACTCGGGACTCGAACGCCGGCTGGCGCAGCTGCTGCGGCTCACCTCGAAGCCGTGCTGCTACGGCCGGAACCACGCCGGAGCGTTGCTTGGGCGCTCGGCCGAGGGGAGGCCAATCCGCGTCGAGGCGTGGCCGAGCGCCGCGGGCACGGCGTTCGGCGCGAATCCGCGCGCCAAGGTCCTCGTCTTCGGCTGCATCCACGGGACGGAGTGCGCGGGCCGGAAGGTGATCCCGCGGATCGTCTCCTGCCCGCCCTACACCGGCGTCTGGGCGGTGCCGAACCTGAACCCGGACGGGTTCGCCCAGGGCACCCGTCTCAACGGCCGCGGTGTCGACCTGAACCGAAACTTCCCGTCGAGCTGGACACCGATCGGGGTGCGCTACGACCTCGAATACTCCGGACCGCACCCGTTTTCGGAGCCGGAGACGCGGCTCGCCGCCCGGCTGATCCGGCTGATCCGCCCGCGGATCACGATCTGGTTCCACCAGGAGGTCGAGCCGATGGTCCGGGCGTGGGGGCAGAGCGTGCCGATCGCTCGCCGCTACGCGAGGCTCGCCGACCTCCCCTTCCATCGCCTCCCCTGGCTGGCCGGAACGGGCCCGAACTGGCAGAACCATCGCTTCCCCGGAACGAGCTCGTTCGTGGTCGAGCTGCCGCCCGGCCCGCTCACCGGTGCGGCAGCAGCGCATTACGGCGACGCGATCTTCCAGCTCACGCGGTTCGCGATCCACCCCATGTCTCGATGACCGGCGCGTCGGGCCTCGCCCTTGCGCTGGCCCCGTCGGCTCGCGGACAATCGGCGGTGATCGTGGCCTCGGCGGATCGCTACGCCCTTCGCACGCCGGTGCCCGCGCGCTCGAACTGGCTCCCGAGCCGCGAGCGGACGCTCGTCCGCCGCGCCCAGCGCGGCTCCGATGAGGCGATCGAGGCGCTCTTCCGAAGCCACTGGCCCCGCGCCTGGCGCGCCGCTTACCTGATCGTCCACGACGGGGCGGCCGCCGAGGACATCGCCCAGGAGGCGTTCCTGGCCGCGATCCGGGCCCTCGACCGCTTCGATCGCCGGCGGCCGTTCGGGCCCTGGCTTCACCGGATCGTGGTCAACAGGTCGATCGACTGGACCCGCGCGCGATCGCTCCGGCGCGAGGTCGGGGCCGAAGTCGAGGGTACGCCGGCCCCGACCAGCCCCGAGCCGGACCACGGCTACTCCGACGAGGTCGTCGCCGCGCTCCGCTCGCTGCCGCCCGATCAGCGGGCGGTGGTGGTGATGCGCCATCTGCTCGAGTACACGCCGGGCGAGATCGCGGCCGCCCTCGGGCTGCCGCGCGGCACCGTCAACTCGCGACTGCGGCGCGCGCTCGACCGGCTCGGCGACGTGCTGGAGGAGGACCGCTGATGGACGAGCGGCGCCTCCGCCGCGACCTCCGCGACGCCCCGCTCCCGGACGAGGCGGGGGCCCGCGAGCGCAGCTGGCGCGTGGTCCACGCGGCGTTCGTCGAGCGCGAGCGGGTTTCGCGGGAGGCACGGCGGCCGGCGAAGCTGCTCCTCGCCGCCGCGGGCGCCGCCGTCGTGCTGGCGATCGTCCTCACCCCCGCGGGCGCCAAGGTCGCCGACGTCTTCCGCGATGTGACAGGGATCGGCAAGCAAACGGCGGAGCCAGCGCTCCGGGCGCTGCCTTCCCCGGGTCGGCTGCTCGTGACATCGGGCCAGGGTGTCTGGGTCGTCAGCGAGGACGGGTCGAAGCGCCTGCTCGGCCGCTACCGGGACGCAACCTGGTCCCCACGGGGGCTGTACGTCGCGACCACGAACGGGCGGGAGCTCGCGGCCGTCGAGCCGGGCACGGGGACCGTTCACTGGACCCTCGATCGGCCCCACCTCAGCGACCCGGCCTGGTCGCCGAGCGGCTTCAGGATCGCGTACCGGAGCCGGGCCGACCTCAGGCTGGTCGCAGGGGACGGCACCGACGACCGGGTTCTCGCGCGCGGGACCGCCCCGGTCGCCCCCGCCTGGCGGCCGCTCTCGGGTCCCGGCCGATCGCTGGCGGAGAAGGGCGCCGAGCCGCCGGAGCGGCTCGCCTACGCTGACGCCGCGGGACGCATCCACGTCGTCGACACGACCAGCGGCGCCGAAATCGGGGCCTCGCCGCCGGGCCCCGTGCCCAGCCAGCTCGCGTGGACCGCGGACCGAAGCGGCGTCGTCGCCATTTATCGGCATCAGGTCCGCTTCTATGGCGTCGGCGGACGTTTGGAGGCTCCGACCCCGCTGCCCCCGGGAACGCGGTCGACGACAGCGGCCGTCGGCCCCTCGAGCCGGGCCCTGGCCATCGCGACGACCGCGTCCGGCCCGCACGGCCGCGTGCGCAGCGAGGTCGAGACGCTCGCCCTGGGCGGCGGATCAAAGCCGCAACGCCTCTTCTCGGGCCCCGGCCGCTTCACCGGCCTCGCCTTCTCGCCGAACGGCCGCTGGCTGCTCGTCGCCTGGCGCGACGCCGACCAGTGGCTCTTCATCCCGCTCGCCGGCGGCAAGGTGAAGGCAGTCGGCCACATCTCCCAGCAGTTCGCGCCGGGCGAGAGCTCCCCCACCTCCTTCCCCCGGCTCGATGGGTGGTGCTGCGAGCGGTAATACGCTCGGCAGCGTCAGCGAGGAATCAGCGGTCCGTCGCGCGCCCGCTCATCGAGCTGGCAGAGGTTCCAGATCGTGAGGTCGAGGTCCATGCGCTCGCCGGCGGAGCGGGGAAAGCAGGTGTCCGGGCCGATCTCGAGGCGGCGGCGGCCGTTCAGTGTCACGACGCGACGCGGGTGGCTCCGCGGAGCCGCGGGGCAGTCCGCGATCTGCGTGCCATCGGGGCGGTGGAAGAGAAACCGACCGCCGGCCAACCGCTCGATCGTGTAGCCGTGCTCGTGAAGCAGGCGATGGTGGCGACGGCACAGGGTGACGAGGTTCTGAACCTTCGTCTCGCCGCCGTCTTGCCAGTGGCGGATGTGGTGGGCGTCCGTGAAGCGGTGGTTCTGGCAGCCGGGGACGCGACAGCTTCGATCTCGCGCGCGGAGTGCGCGGCGGATCGGGCCCGGGATCGTCCGCGTCTTGCGCCCCACCGAGAGGGGCTCGCCGTCGCCCTCTCGGACCGCGACGACCGACGCGTCGCAGGAAAGGCGGCGCGCGGTCTCGTCCGCGAGTGCCGGGCCATCGTCGAGCTGTGCGTGGCCGTCCTCGACGTGGACGAGGAGCTGGTAGCGATCGCCGCCTGATCTGATCCCCTCCGAGGCGAGGCTGGCCTCGGCCATCGCCACCAGGGCGTCGGCGTTCGACGCCCTGCGAGGCTCGAGCGCCGGCGGCTCCCTGGGACCCTCAGCGTCGCTCGCGGCGCAGAAGGCGGCGTCGCGCGCCGCCTCGAGCGCCCGAACGAATAGCGCTCCCTCCTCGGGCGACAGGTAGCCGGAGACATAGAGGCGCCCGTCGTCCTGCCACCGGTAGATGAGGCGGCGCTCGTAGTGGGCGCGGCGCTCCTCCTCGACGCTCAGCGTGCCGCGGTAGGCACGGGAGATCCGCTCGAGCTGGGCGGCGGTCGCGTGCTGGGCATGGGTGAGGAGCGCCTCCTCGTTGTGGCGCCTCGCGATCCGCGACCGCACCCTCACCTTCGAGTAGGTGAGCTCACCGCGCAGGAAGGCGGCGGTCACCTTCGGCATCCCGGAGAGCGCGCGGGCGACCCGCCGGTGCTCGCGGGCGGCCCGCGGCGAGAGCGAGCAGCGCCACGAGAGCCAGCTCGCGCAGTCCGAGAAGCCCGATCCCCAGTGCCCGTTTCGGCGCTCGAACTCGGCGATCAACAGCAGCCAGCGGGCGGTCGCGGCGGCGATATGGGACGCGAGCTCGCCGATCTCGGCGTCGAGCGCCTTCGTCGGCAGCTCCGCGATCCGCTCCTCGGCGAGTGCATCCATATCGGGAACACTAGTTCGCGTCGCGGACGGAAAATCCCTGAAACCATGCGGAATCCGCCGCATCCCTGTCAACTTCGTAACGGCCACGTGGCGGATCCGCCACTTCCGCGGCTCCGCGGAGCCGCGGCCGCAGCCGCCGCGATGAGAACGGAGCCGACACGGGGTCTCGACGGATGTGAGGTTCAGCAATCTTCGCGCGACGAGCGCCGGCGGTGGCCCCGCACGCAACCTCCCACCCGCGTGCAGGGCTCGTGTGCTCCGGGGCTAACCTGGGAAACTGAGTTCCATGCCGCGAGCAATCTGGTCAGGATCGATCAGCTTCGGGCTCTTGAACGTGCCCGTGAAGCTCTACAGCGCAGTGGCGCGCAAGCAGGTGAGCTTCCGCGAGCTGCGCCAGAGCGACGGGTCGCGGATCCGGCACAAACGGGTGGCCGAGTCCGATGGCGAGGAGGTCGCCTACGAGGAGATCGTCAAGGGCTACGAGCTCGGCCCCGAGCAGTACGTGGTCATGACCCGCGAGGAGCTCGAGGAGCTCGACCCGAAGAAGACGCGGGCGATCGAGATCCAAGACTTCGTCGACCTCGAGGCGATCGACCCGATCTACTTCGATCACCCCTACTACCTGGGGCCCGACAAGGGCGCCGAGCGCGCCTACGCGCTGCTCGCGCGGGCGATGGCCGACCGCGGCCGGGTCGCGATCGCCCGCTTCGTGCTCCGCAACCGCGAGCATCTGGCCGCGATCCGCTCGACCGGCGAGGTGCTGGCGCTGGCAACGATGCGGTTCGCCGACGAGGTCGTCTCGCCCGACGAGCTCGACGGGGTGCTGCCCGAGGACGTCGAGGAGCCACAGGAGCGCGAGATCGAGATGGCGGGGGCGCTGATCGATCAGCTGAGCTCGGAGTTCGAGCCCGAGCGCTACCGGGACGAGTACCGCGAGGAGCTGCTGGCGATGATCGAGCGCAAGGCGGCCGGCGAGGAGGTCGTCGAGGCGGTCTCCGAGGAGCCGAAGCCGACCAAGGCGCCGGACCTGATGGCCGCCCTCGAGGAGAGCCTCGCCGCGGTCCGCGGCGAGCCGCTCGCGGCCGGCGCCAAGGGCGACGGCGGCTCGCGGCGGCGGGCGCCGTCGAAGTCGACCTCGAAGTCGAAGTCCTCCGGCTCGAAGTCCTCCGGCTCCAAGTCCTCCGGCTCCAAGTCCAGCGGCAAAACCAGCACCCGCTCGCGATCGCGAAGCAAAACGAAAGCCGCGAAGTAGAGGTCGACGGGCGCCGGCTGGCGCTGACGAACCTCGACAAGGTGATCTGGCCGGCGGCCCGGTTCACCAAGGCCCAGGCGATGGACTACTACGTCCGGATCGCCGAAGCGATGCTCCCCCACCTCGCCGGACGGCCGCTGACCCGGGTCCGCTTCCCGGACGGCATCGACGGCCAGCGCTTCTACGAGAAGCGGGCCCCGTCGCACAGCCCGAAATGGGTGCGGACGGCGGCGATCGAGATGGGCTCGGTCGGAAAGCTCGACTTCATCGTCTGCGACGACCGCCCGACGCTGGTCTGGCTCTGCCAGCTCGCCGCCTTCGAGCTCCACCCCTCGCTGTCGCTGGCGAAGCGGCCGAAGCGCCCGACCGTGCTGGTCTTCGACCTCGACCCCGGCCCGCCGGCTGACATCCTCGACTGCTGCCGCGTCGGGCTGCGGCTGCGCGAGCTGTTCGAGGGCCTCCGGCTCGATTGCTTCCCGAAGACGTCGGGGTCGAAGGGCCTCCAGGTCTACGTGCCGCTCAACCCCGGCTCGAGCTACGAGCAGACCAAGACCTTCGCCCGCGCGGTGGCCCGGGCGCTCGAGAACGACCAGCCCGACAAGGTCGTCTCGAAGCAGAAGAAGGAGCTTCGCCGCGGCAAGGTTCTCGTCGACTGGAGCCAGAACGACGCGGCGAAGACGACCGTGGCCGTCTACTCGCTGCGGGCCCGCGAGCGCCCCTGGGCGTCGACCCCGCTCGAGTGGGACGAGGTCGAGGCGGCGCTCCGCAAGCGCAAGCACGGCGTCGAGTCGCTTCGCTTCGAGGCGGCCGCGGTGGTGAAGCGGGTCGAGAAGCACGGCGACCTGTTCGCGCCGGTCCTCGAGCTCGAGCAGAAGCTCCCGCGGCGCGCCCCGAGCGGCTGAGGTCGGCTCAATCCGCGGGCTGGCGGACGATCGGCCTGCGGCTCGCGCTTGCCTCGTCGAGGCGGCGGACCGGCGTCGCGTAGGGCGCGCCGCGGGCGATCTCCGGGTCGCGCTCGGCCTCGGCGAGGATCTCGTCGATCGCGTCGGCGAGCGCGTCGAGGCCCTCGCGGGTCTCGGTCTCGGTCGGCTCGAACATCAGTGCCTCGTCGACGAGCAGCGGGAAGTAGATCGTCGGCGGGTGGAAGCCGAAGTCGAGCAGGCGCTTGGCGACGTCGAGGGTGCGGACGCCGAGCTCGCGCTTGGCCGGGCCGCCGGAGAGGACGAATTCGTGCATGCAGGTGCGGTCGAAGGCGACCGGGAGGTGCTTGCCGGCGCGGCCGGCGCCGAGCCGGGCGAGCAGGTAGTTGGCGTTCAGCACCGCGCTGTCGGTCGCCTCGCGAAGGCCGTCGCCGCCGAGGCTGCGGATATAGGCGTAGGAGCGGACGAACACCCCGAAGTTGCCCTGAAAGCCGCGCAGGCGGCCGATCGATTTCGGCGCGTCGTGGTCGAGGTCGAACCTCGGCCGAGCCCCGTTCGCGCCCTCGGTGCGGACGATCCGCGGCACCGGCAGGTAGGGCTCGAGTCGATCCGAGACGGCGATCGGCCCCGCCCCCGGCCCCCCGCCCCCGTGCGGCTGCGAGAACGACTTATGGAGGTTGAGGTGGACGATGTCGAACCCCATGTCGCCGGGCCGGGTCCGGCCCATGACCGCGTTCAAATTGGCGCCGTCGTAGTAGAGGGTGCCGCCGGCATCGCGGACGATCGCGGTGATCTCGGCGATGTTGCGGTCGAACAGGCCGAGGGTGTTGGGGTTCGTGAGCATCAGGCAGGCGACGTCGGGGCCGCCCTTCGAACGGAGGTCGTCGAGGTCGACCCCGCCGTGCTCGTCGGTGGCGACCTTGACCACCTCGTAGCCGCCCATCGTCACCGAGGCGGGATTGGTGCCGTGGGCGGTGTCGGGGATAAGCACCTTGTGCCGGTCCTCGCCGCGGTCGCCGTGGTAGGCGCGGGTCAGCAGGAGCCCGGCGAGCTCGCCGTGCGAGCCGGCCGACGGCTGGAGCGAGACATGCTCGAGGCCGGTGATCTCGGCGAGCGCCCGCTCCAGGAGCCACATCAGCTCGAGCGCCCCCTGCGCCCGCTTCGGATCCTGCGCGGGGTGGAGCCGAGCGTGGCCCGGTAGCGCCGCGACCCGCTCGTTGAGGCGTGGGTTGTGCTTCATCGTGCAGGAGCCGAGCGGGTAGGGCCCGGTGTCGACGTCGAAGTTCCGCCGCGAGATCCGGTTGTAGTGGCGGACGATCTCCGGCTCGGAGACCTCGGGCAGCTCGGCGGGGCGATCGCGCAGCAGGCGCGCCGGGATCAGCTCGTCTAGCGGTCGCTCGGGGACTTCGGGCGGCGGCAGGACGGCGGCGCGTCGGTCCGGGACCGAGCGCTCGAAGATGGTGGTCACCGGCTCCCGCTGTTGCGGGGTCGGGCTGTCGGCGTTGGTGGGAGGCTGGGTGAGGATCGCGGCGGTGGCCGGCGTCACGAGGCGACCTCCCCGGCCATTGGCGCCTTTCTGGCGCTATCCGCCACAAACGCGCCACGCTCGGCCGATATCGCCCGCTCGACCCCCTCCGCGAGCCGATCGATGTCCTCCCTCGATCGCCGCTCCGTAATGGCTATCAGGAGTCCGTCCTCGTACTCGGGGTACTCCCGTCCCAGCGGATAGCCGCCCGCAATTCCGTCGGCAGCGAGCCGATCCAGGACGTCCTGGGCGTCGCCGTCGAGCCTGACGGCGAACTCCCGCACCACCGGCGCGTCGTGGAGGGGCTCGACGCCCTCGATCGCGGCGAGCCGTTCGCGCGCGTAGGCGGTCCGCCGGACGAGCAGCTCGCCGAGCTCGACGAAGCCGCGCTTGCCGAGCCAGGCCAGGTAGACGACCCCGGCGAGCGCGTTCAGCGCCTGCGAGGTGCAGATGTTGTGGGTCGCCTTCTCGCGGCGGATGTGCTGCTCGCGCGTCTGGAGCGCGAGGACGAAGCCGCGACGGCCGTCGACGTCGGTCGTCTCGCCCGCGATCCGGCCCGGCATCCGGCGCAGGTGCTCGTCGGTGGCGGCGAAGAACCCGAAGGACGGCCCGCCGTAGTCGAGGCGGTTGCCGAGCGGCTGCCCCTCGCCGACGGCGATGTCGATGCCGCACTCGCCCGGCGGGCGCAGGATCGAGAGCGTCATCGGGTCGACCGCGGCGATCGCCAGCGCGCCGGCCCCGTGGGCCGCCTCGGCGAGTGCCTCGAGGTCCTCCACCGCGCCGAGGAAGTTCGGGTTCTGGACGAACACCGCCGCCGTCTCCTCGTCGAGCGCGGCCCCGAGCTCGGCGGCGTCGGTGACGCCGCCGTCGAGCCCGACCTCGACGACCTCGGCGCCGAAGCCGCGCGCGTAGGTGGCGAGCGTCGCCCGGCTGTGAGGGTGGACGCCGCGCGAGACGACGAGCTTTCGCCGCCGCTTCGCGCCGATCGCCAGGTAGGCGGCGGACGCGACCGACGAGGGCCCCTCGTACAGCGAGGCGTTCGCGATCTCGAGACCGGTGAGCTCGGAGATCGCGGTCTGGAACTCGAACATCACCTGGAGGCCGCCCTGCGAGACCTCTGGCTGGTAGGGCGTGTAGGGAGTGAGGAACTCCGAGCGCTGGGTGATCGCGTCGACGATCGCCGGGACGTAGTGGTCGTACATGCCGGCGCCGATGAAGCAGACCTCGGAGTCGGCGTCGGCGTTGCGCGCCGCGAGCGCCGCCAGGTCCTCGAATGCCTCCGGCTCCGAGAGTCCGTCGGGGAGGTCGAGCTCGCGCCCGAGGCGAAGGTCGGCGGGGATCTCGGCGAACAGCTCGTCGACCGAATCGGCGCCGATCGCGGCGAGCATCTCGCGGCGGTCGGCTTCGGTGGCGGACGTGTAGCGGCTCACCGCTCTCAGCTTAGGGGCCAGCGGATCCGGCTACTGGTCGGCGAGGAGCTCGCGGTAGGCGGCGGCATCCAGCAACTGGTCCGCCTCGGAGCCGTCGGCAACCTTGATCCGCACCATCCAACCCTCGCCGTAGGGGTCCTCGTTGATCAGCTCGGGGCGCTCGGCCGCCGCCTCGTTGACGGCGACGATCTCCCCCGACAGCGGCGCGTAGACGTCCGAGACCGCCTTCACCGACTCGACCTCGGTGTACGGCGAGTCCTTCCTCACCTCGCTCCCGACCTCCGGGGCCTCGAAGAAGACGACCTCACCGAGCGCGTCCTGCGCGTACCAGGTGATGCCGAACGTCGCTTCGGAGCCCTCGACCCGGGCCCAGTCGTGCTCGGGGTGGTAGCGAAGCTCCTCCGGGTAGCTCTCCTCGGCCATTCAGCTCTCCTTCTTCTCGCGGCTGTAGAGCGGCCGGGACTCTACGCGGGCCGGGCGGCGGCGGCCGCGAACGTCGATCTCGACCTCGGTCCCGGGCTCGACGAGCTCCGCCCGCAGATACGCCATCCCGATCCCCCGCTCCAGGCAGGGCGAGAGGGTGCCGCTGGTCACCACCCCCACCTCGTCGCCGTCGCGGACGACCGGGTTGGCCGGCCGGGGGATCCCGGGCCCGGTGAGGGCGAACGGCGCGAGCCGTTCGGCCGTCCCCTCGGCCCGGGCCGCGGCGACGGGCTCGGAACCGATGAAGCCCGTCTCCTCCTTGCAGCACCAGCCGAGCCCGGCCTCGATCGGGTTGCGACTCTCGTCCATGTCGTTGCCGTAGAGGTGGAAGCAGACCTCGAGCCGGAGCGTGTCGCGGGCGCCGAGTCCGGCCGGCGTCGCGCCGGCGTCGAGCAGCTCGTCCCACAGTCGCGGGGCGGCGGCGGGGTCGATCAGCACCTCGACCCCGTCCTCGCCGGTGTACCCCGTGCCGCAGACGAGCGCCTCGGCGCCGGCGAGCGCAACCGTCGCCGCGTGCATCCGCAGCGGCAGCTCGGCGCCGGCGAGCGCGGCGGCGATCTCGCGCGCCCGCGGGCCCTGGACGGCGAGCATCGCGTAGCGGTCGATCGCGTCGGCGACCTCGGCGTCGAAGTCGGAGGCGTGGTCGCGGAACCAGGCGAGGTCGCGCTCGTGGTTGGCGGCGTTGGTGACGGTCAGGTAGCGGTCGTCGGCGAGGCGATAGGTGAAGAGGTCGTCGAGGATGCCGCCGTCGTCGCGGCAGAGGACCGAGTACTGGGCGCCGCCGACGTCGATCCGCCCGACGTCGTTCGAGAGGAGCCGCTGGAGCAGCTCGCGCGCGGCCGGCCCCCTGGTCTCGATCTCGCCCATGTGCGAGACGTCGAACACGCCGCAGGCGGTCCGCACCGCGACGTGCTCGGGCCGGACGCCCTCGTAGGAGACCGGCATCTCCCAGCCCGCGAACGGCACCATCCGGCCCCCGGCGGCGACGTGCGACTCGTAAAGCGGCGGTCGCTTCAGCTCCGAGCTCACCGACGCCAGGCTAGTCGGCGGCGAGGCCGAGCGGGGCGCGGCTCAGGGAATCGGGTCGATCCGCTCGGTGAGGCCCTCGCGCCACGCCGGCGGCTCGTAGGCCTCCGGCCAGTACTCGAGTTGGCGGACGATGCGATCGCCCTTCACCTCGGAGATGAAGATCGCGCGCGCGGAGACCTCGCCGTCGCTGGCTTCCACCTCGGTCACCGCCCGCTCCTCGTCGGCGACGAGGGCGCGGATGTCGAACGTCCAGCGGCCGGTCGCCGGGTAGCGCCGCTGGACCTCGGCGTAGGCCTCGCGCGACGTGAACCGCTCGCCCGAGCAGGGCCAGTCGACGAAGAAGCCGTCGGCGAAGTGCGCCGCCGCGGCATCCCAGTCGTTCGCCGACATCGCCGCCCAGAACGATTCGACGACCTCGCGCGCTGCCATCGAGCGGGCGGCCGGCGGTTAGCGACCCTTGAGGAAGTCCGGCACGTCGACCTCGTCGGCCGAGACCTGGAGCTCGCGGCGCTCCCGGTCGCCGAGTGGGCTGATCCCGCGGCGGCGGGCCCGGTCGCGGACCTGGATCGGCCGGCGGGCGAGCGTTTCGAACCCCTCGAAGCCGGTGGCGATCACCGTCACCCTGACCTCGTCGCCGACCGCGGAGTCGATGACCGTCCCGAAGATGATGTTCGCCGACTTGTCGGCGGTGGCCACCGCCACCTCGGCCGCCTCGTCGACCTCGAACAGGTTGAGGTCATCGGAGCCGGTGAAGTTCAGCAGCATCCCGGTCGCCCCCTCGATCGACTGCTCCATGAGCGGCGAGGAGATCGCCATCTTCGCCGCCTCGATCGCCCGGTTCTCGCCGGAGGCCGAGCCGATCCCCATCATCGCCGAGCCGGCATCCGACATCACCGTGCGGACGTCGGCGAAGTCGAGGTTGATCTGCCCGGGGGTGGTGATCAGATCGGTGATGCCCTGGACCCCCTGGCGGAGGATGTCGTCGGCGATTCGGAACGCCTCCTGGACCGAGGTCCGGCGCTCGACGACCTGGAGGAGCTTCTCGTTGGGGACGATGATCAGCGTGTCGACGTTGGCGCGGAGCTTGTCGATCCCCTCGAGCGCCTGCTGCATCCGCCGCGAGCCCTCGAACTCGAACGGCTTCGTGACCACGCCGACCGTCAGCGCGCCGATCTCCTCCTTCGCGATCTCGGCGATCACCGGCGCCGCGCCGGTGCCGGTGCCGCCGCCCTCGCCGGCGGTGACGAACACCATGTCCGAGCCCTTCAGGGCCTCCTTGATGTCGTCGCGCGACTCGGCGGCGGCGCCGGTCCCGACGTCGGGATTCGCGCCTGCGCCGAGCCCCTTGGTGAGGTTGTGCCCGATCGCGAGCTTGATGTCGGCCTCGCACGCCTGGAGCGCCTGGACGTCGGTGTTGACGGCGATGAACTCGACTCCCTTGAGCCCGGCATCGACCATGCGGCTGACCGCGTTCGTGCCGCCGCCGCCCGCGCCGACGACCTTGATGACCGCCAAGTAGGAGGACTCGACCATGATCCGTCGCTTTCCCTCGCTTTCCGTTCGAGGCTAAAGGGAGGCTTGAGTGTTTCCGCTTCCCAAAGCCCTGAATCTACAGATGACGGTACGTGATCGACCCCGTCGTGTCAATTCGCGCGATGCGGGCCGGCACGGAATCGTGCAAACGCAAACTCTCGACAAGGACTTGAGGGTTTCGCGGCGACGGCAACTCTCAACCCGGGGTATAGGGGTAGCGGGGCCCGGGCGACGATCGCCTGCCTCAGCCGACGGCGGGCCGCGTGGGGACCCGGAGGTCGACATAGGCGAGGGTGGTGAGGCGCCGGTCGGCGAGCACCGCCGCGGCAGCGGCCCACTTCGCGCGGGCGGCGCCGGCGGTCCCGAACCGCAGGTGGATCCCGCCGTGCATGGTCGCGATAACGCCCTCATCGTGTGAGAACGAGAGGCCGACGAGCTCGCGCCGCAGCGGGGCCGGGGCGGCGCCGGCGACCCGCGCCTCCTCGAGCGCCCTGCCGACGAGGCGCCCGGAGGCGGGCAGCGGGTGCACTGCGATCGTCGGCAACTTCGGCTGCTTCGGGAGCTCCGCGCCGACCAGGAGCGTCCCGTCGCCGGCGACCGGGACCGCCCTCGGGCCGTCGCGCGCGAGCAGCACCGGCGGCCGGTCGATGACGCGGATCGTCATCCCGTGTGGAAAGGCGGGATCGGCGCTGACCGAGGCGATCTCGGGAAACTGGGCGGCGACCTCGTCGAGCCGGGCGGTGTCGACATCGAGGGTGGTCATGTCCTCGGCCGCGCCGGTTAGCGCCGCGGCGGCGGGATTCGCGGCGCCGCCGGCGAGCCCCTCGACCTTGACGTTGTCGACCGAGACCAGCGAGGAGTCGCGAAACCAGCCGTAGTAGAGGGCCGCGAGAGCGAGGACAACCACCAGCGCGATCGCGGCCCGGCGCCGGAGCGAGCCGGTGCCGCGGATCAGTCGCCAGGCGCCGCGAGGGAGGCGACGCCAGAGCGCGGGGCCGCTAGATCGGCCGACGAGACGGCGCGGCGGCCGAACCCGCCCCCCGCTC
>JBKPNB010000130.1:0-7578 GCA_046732395.1 Actinomycetota bacterium
ACGCGGCCCGCGCGGCGGCGGCGATCTCGCGCAGTCGCCCCGGATCGCCGTGGGGTGTGCGCAGGGCCCGGGCGCAGACCAGCGCCGTCCGCAGCCCAGCGACGACCGGCACCCCCTCGGTGGCGAGCTCGACGGTCGCGCCGTCGTCGATCAGGTCCGGGAGGGTCGAGGCGACGAGGGTCGCTGCCGCGGTCTCGGCCGCGCCGGCGACGATCCCGGCGCGGACCGCGGCCCACGTCGCCTCGGCCTCCGGCGCGAGACCCCGAGGATGGTCGTAGAGGATCAGCATCTGGTCGATCGCGGGGTCCGCCCCGACGGTCACCGCGATCCTCCTGAGCAGCGCGCTGTCCCCCCAGATCATCGCCGTGTAGTCGAGTGGGTTGCCAATCGACGCCGCGCCCGGCAGCAGCCCACGGAGCCGCTCGGCGGTGGCCGCGCCCAGACGGGGGAGCTCGACGCCCATGCGGGCGGCCTCGTCGGCGGCGACGCTCGAGTCACCGCCCGAGCAGGTGAGGACGCCGAGGCCGCCGTCGCCGCGCGGGCGGGCCCGAGGCTCGCCGAGCACCCGGGCGAGCTCCAGGAGCTCGTGGGGATCGCGCGCCCAGACACCGCCGGCCTCCTCGACCAGGGCGCGGAATACCCGCACCTCGCCGGCGACCGCACCGGTGTGGGCCAATGCCGCGCGCATCCCGGCCTCCGACGCGCCGGCCTTCAGCACCGCGACGCGGACCCCGCGCTCGGCGCAGAGGGCGAGCGCGTCGGCGAGCCGCCCGCCGTCGCCGTCCGATTCGACGAACATTGCCACCGAACGCACACCCTCGCGCACGCAGAGCGCGGCGAGCCAGTCGCTGGCGTCGAGCGTCGCCTGGTTGCCGGTCGAGACGACGGTATGGAAGCGGAGCCCACGCCGTGAGCCGAGCGCGTTGACCGCGAGGTTCCCGCTCTGCGAGATCAACGCCACGGCGCCGGGCTCGAGTGGCGCCACCGAGTCGCCCCACATCGGCGCCCGCGAGCGCACTGCGACGATCCCGTTGCCGTTCGGCCCGCACAGCGGCAGCCGGCCGCCGCCGGCGACCGCGCGCAGCTTTCGCTCGAGCTCCCGCCCGGCCTCGACCTCGGCGAACCCGGCCGAGATCACGACGGCGCCGCCGCAGCCGCGAGCGATGGCGTCGGCGATCACGTCCGGAACCCCGGGAGCCGGGATGGCGACGACCACGGCATCGACCGGGCGGGGAAGGTCGACGACCGAGGGAACGCAGGGTCGTCCGTGGACCTCGGCGCGGCGGGGGTTGACGCCCCAAACCTCCCCCTCGAAGCCGGCGCGCGCAAGGTTGCGGAGAACGATGTCCGCATAGGATCCGGGACGGTCGTTGGCGCCGACGACGGCGACCGAGCGCGGCTCGAGCAGGGGGGTTGGATCGGCGGCTGGCGGGGGGGCGCTCACCCGAGCCGGCACTCAGCCAAGGATGCCCTCGACCCCGCGCCGCTCGAGCCCGCGGGCGACGATCAGGCGCTGGATCTCGCTGGTGCCCTCCCAGATCCGGTCGACTCGAAGCTCGCGGAGGAGTCGCTCGGCGACGTTGTCGCGGCGATACCCCCGGCCGCCGAAGGCCTGCACGCAGCGGTCGGCGCAGCGCCAGGCGGCCTCGCTCGCGAAGAGCTTCGCCATCGATGCCTTGTAGTGCACGAGCTTTGGGTCCGCCCCGGCGTCGGCCAGCGCGGCGACGGCGAGCGTGAGCAGCCGAGCCGCGGCGGCATCCGTGGCCGAGTCCGCGAGCGGAAACGAGACGCCCTGGTGGTCGAAGATCCGCGAGCCGCCCTGCTTGCGGGCGAGCGACCACGCGACCGTCTCGTCGAGGAGGCGCCACATCGCGCCGCAGCAGCGGGCCGCGATCCCGAGGCGCTCCTCGGTGAACCACGAGCGCTGGAGCTCGTCGCCGCCGCCGACGTCCCCGATCACGTCGGCGGCCGACAGCTCGACGTTCCGGAAGCGAACGGTGGGGTGGCCCTCGGGATAGTTGTGGGTGAAGGCCGGGTCGTCGATGATCTCCACCCCCGGCCGATCGCGGTCGACCGCGAACAGGGTCGGGAGCCTCGCGCCGCCGTCGATCACGTTCGCCATCACCACGTAGACGGCGGCGACGTCGCCGGCCGTCACGAACCACTTCTCGCCGTTCAGCAGAAACCCGGTCGGCGTCGGCTCCGCCGCGGCGGCGATCGCCGAGGGATCCGAGCCGGCGTCGCGCTCGGTGACCGCGTAGGCGTCCTTGAGCTCGCCGCGAAGAGCGGGCCGGAGGTATCGATCGACCTGGTCGGAGCTGGCGTGCTCCCAGACGTTGTAGGCGTTGGGCACGTACCAGTGCAGGGCGTTGGTGGTCCGCCCGTACTGCTCCTCTACCATGGCCCACTGGACCCGCGTCCAGCCCTGCCCCCCGTGCTCGACGGCGTGCAAGCCGCCGGCAAGGCGGGCCGCGACCGACTTGCGCCTGACCTCGGCGACCTCCTCTGCCGGCAGGCGGCCGCCGCGTCGCTCGGCCTCCTCCTCGAGCGGCATCAGGACCTCCTCGGCGAACCGCCGCGCCCGCTCGGCAACCGCCAGCGTCCCATCGTCGACCTCGGGCGGCTGCGGCCCCGGGACGACGCTCGGCGGAGGGGTCGACTTGACCTCCATCGCGTGTCGAGACTAACATGCGATTGACTACAAGGTCAACACACACACACCGATCGTCCGTACACAAGGAGACGAGCTTGGCCGACGAGACGCCCACCCCGCTCAACCTGAGTGCCCGCGACCTGGAGGCCACGCTCGAGCCGGTCGAGCGGGCCCGGATGTTGCCGACGGCGGCGTTCGTCGACCCCAGCGTCCTCGACTGGGAGCTCGAGCGGATCTTCGGCGGCTGGATCTGCGTCGGGCACGCCTCGCAGGTCGCCGAGTCCGCCAGCTACCTGATGCGGGAGATCGGGCCCGACAGCGTAGTCGTGATGGGCGGCGCCGACGGTCGCGTGCACGCCTTCCTCAACGTCTGCCGCCACCGCGGCGCGCGGCTGCTCTCCGACGCGGAGGGGACCGTGGGGCGTCGCGTCGTCTGCCCCTACCACGCATGGTCGTACGGGCTCGACGGCGAGCTCAGGTCGGCCCGGCATATGGACGGGGTCGAGGACTTCGACACCGCCTGCTGGGGCCTCATCCCGGTGCGCGTGGCGACGGTCGGCGGACTCGTCTTCGTCGACCTCAGCGGCGAGGCTCCCGACGTCGAGCTCCACGTCGGCGAGCTGCGGGCGCACCTCGAGCGCTACCGGCTCGACGGGCTGCGCCGAGTCCGCCGCATCTCCTACGACGTCGCCGCGAACTGGAAGGCGATCGCCGAGAACTACAGCGAGTGCCTGCACTGCCCGGGCGTGCACCCGGAGCTGAACGCGCTCAGCCACTACATGAGCGGCGAGGTCATGGAGGGCGTGGGGGCCTGGTGCGGCGGGTCGATGACCCTCCGCGACGGCGCGGCGACGATGGGACGGCACGGCGGCGCTGAGCGCCCGCCGATCGAGGGGCTCGGCGTAGCCGACATCCGCTCGGTCCTCTACTTCGTGCTGTTCCCGAACACGCTCGTCTCGCTTCACCCCGACTACGTGATGCTTCACACGCTCTGGCCCCGCGCGGTCGATCGCACCGAGGTGATCTGCGAGTGGTTCTTCGAGCCGGCGACGATCACCGCCGACGGCTTCGACCCCTCCGACGCGATCGACTTCTGGGATCAGGTGAACCGCGAGGACTGGCACGTCTGCGAGCTGAGCCAGAAGGGGGTGCGGACGCGCGGGTACGCGCTCGGCCGCTACTCGGCCGAGGAGGCCGACGTCCACGCGTTCGACGTGATGGTCGCCGAGCGCTACCTGGAGGCCGTGCGCGAGGGCGAGGAGGTGGCGGCATGATGAGCGCCGACGGACCCTGGGCGGCGAATGAGGTGGCGGCCCGGCTCGGCGAGCTCGGGCTGCCGATGCCGGTCTCCGAGTTGGCGGCCCGCGATTGGGACGCGGTCGTGGTCGGCGGCGGCCACAACGGCCTGACCGCAGCTGCGTACCTGGCCCGGGCCGGGCGAAGCGTCCTCGTGCTCGAGCGCCGCGAGCGGGTCGGCGGTGCGGCGACGCTCGAGCGCCCATTCGCCGATCAGCGGTTCGTGATAAGCCCCTGCGCCTACGTCGTCGGGTTGCTCGACGACACGGTGATCCGCGAGCTCGAGCTCGAGCGGCGGGGGCTGCGCTACTGGATGGCAGACCCGAACCTCTGGGTCCCGTTCCCCGACGGGACGTCGTTCGGCCAGTGGCTCGACGACTCCCGAACCCAGGCAAACCTCGAGGAGCTTGGCGTCTCGAAGCGCGACATCGAGGGCTACTGGGCCTACGAGGAGCTCTTCGACGAGGCTCGCCGCCGGCTGCGGAAGGGCGCCCGCGACACCTGGGTCGGCGACGCCCCGACCCGGACCGAGATCGAGGAGCTCGTCGGCGGCGACCGCGCGATGATCGACCTGCTGTTCGAGGCCTCGATCGCCGACGTCCTCGACGACCACATCGCGGACGAGCGGCTGAAGACCGCCCTCTTCGGGCAGGGGATCATCGGCACCTGGGGCGGCCCCCACCAGCCCGGGACAGCCTCGATCAAGCTCATGCACTATCAGGGCGACATGAGCGGCGAGGGGCCGCTCTGGGGCTACGTCGAGGGCGGCATGGGGATGGTGAGCTTCGCGATCGCCGACGCCGCGCGGGAGGCGGGCGCGGTGATCGCCTGCGGCGTGCCCGTTGCCGAGATCGTCCCCGGCGAGGGCGTCACACTCGAGGACGGGACCTCGATCCGGGCGGCGACCGTGGTCTGTAACGCGGACCCGAAGCGCCTGCTCTCGATGCTCGACGGCCACGAGATCGACGCCTCGTATCGCGATCGGCTCGAGCGCTGGAAGGTCCGCAGCCCGGTGGTCAAGTTCAACGCCGCGCTCGAGCGGCTGCCTGAGTGGACCGCGGCCCCGGGCGAGTCGTGGCCGGCGCAGGCGACGATCGACCTCACCGGATCGATGGATGACGCCCAGCGTGCCTTCGAGGCCTGCGCGCGGGGCGAGCCCGCGGTCGAGTTCGGTGAGATCTACATCCAGACCGGCTACGACCCGACCCCGGCGCCGGAGGGCACGCACCTGCTGAGCGTGTTCGGCCAGTACGCCCCGTACTCGCTCTCTCAGGGGACCTGGGATTCACGGCGGGATGAGGTCGGCCGACAGTTCATCGAGCTGATCGAGCGCTTCGCCCCCGGCTTCGAGGACCGGCTCGTCGACTACGAGGTCCTGGGGCCGCCCGACATCGAGTCGCGGATCGGGCTCACCGGCGGGAACATCTTCCAGGGCGAGGTGACCCCGGACCAGATGTGGGAGGGGAGGCTCTCCGCGCGAACCCCGGTTCCCGGCCTCTATCTGTGCGGGGCGGCCACCCACCCGGCCGGCAGCGTGATCGCGCTGAACGGGCGAAACGCGGCCGCCGCCGCGCTCGCCGACGCGGGGGCTGCGCTGGCCGCCGCCTAGATCGTCGTGGCGACCAACGTCGCATCTCCCCCCGAGGGCGCCGCCGAGCGGATCCTCGAGGCGGCCTGCGATCTGATCGCCGCCGACGGCATCGACGAGGTGCGGATCGCGAGGGTGGCGCGGCGCGCCGGCGCGTCGCCCGCCCTCGTCCACCACTACTTTTCGACCCGCGAGGAGCTCCTCGAGCAGGCCCTCGTCCACTCCTTCGAGCAGGCCGGCGACGAGCGGTTCCAGAAAGCCGCCGGGGCCCCCGAGACCGCCACCGAGGCGCTCGCCCGCGGCATCGCGGAGTGCCTGCCGCTGCCCGGGCGGCAGGAGCGCGAATGGGTGCTCTGGGTCGAGCTGTGGCTGCGCGCGGTCCGCGAGCCGGAGCTGCGTCCGGTCGCCGCGCGGCTCTACCGCCGCTATCGCGACTGGATGGTGGAGCTGATCGGGGCCGGGGTGGAGAGCGGCGAGTTTCGCGCCGGCGTCGACGCCGAGGCTCTCGCCGACGTCGCCATGGCCCTGCTCGACGGGGCCGGGGTGCGGGCGCTGATCGACGACCCGGCGATGGACGTCGAGGCGGCCCGCCGGCTCGTCGCGGAGCGGCTCGGCGCCGAGCTGGGACTCGCGCCAGGGGCGCTGGCTTGATCCCCTACGCGGGACCGATCGGCGCATGGCCGACGGCATCGTTGGCCTTTGCGGACCCTTGCGAGCACCGCTGAATCGGTGTAGCCTGAACGATCGTTCAGCTTTGAGAGACGCGCCGATCGCGTGGAGCTGCGGTCGGTGCACTGGAGGAAACAGGTCGCCGGACGATGAGCCCGCGCCCGCAGATCGAGCACCTGCGCAGGCCGCAGCTGCTCGAGGCCGCCGCCGCGGTGATCGCGGAGCGGGGGATCGCGTCGACTCGGATCGCCGACGTCGCCGAACGCGCGGGCACCAGCCCACCGGCGGTGCTCTATTGGTTCCGCTCGAAGGACGAGTTGCTCGCCGAGGCGCTGACGTTCGACGAGGAGCGCTTCTCCGTCGAGATGCGCGAGCGCATTCTCCCGTTGGAGCGCCCGCGCGACCAGTTGCGGTTCATGATCGAGGCTTCAGCCGAGGAGTACGACTGGACCCTGTGGATCGAGCTTTGGGCCCGCGCTCTTCGTGACCCCACGTCGCGACAAGCTCGTCAGCGACTGGACAACCGCTGGCGCGAGGAGATCGCCGCCGTGATCCGAGCCGGGCAGGGGGCCGGTGAGTTTGGTGACGCCGATGCCGACGAGGTGGCTCTGCTGCTCAGCTCGCTACTCGACGGACTCGCCGTCCAGGCGACGCTGCAAGACCCCGATGTAGGTCGCGAGCGGATGCTTCGCTGTGCGCTCGAGATGGCCGAATCGCTCCTCGACTGTGAGTTGGGGGCGGCGGCCTACGAGACCGCGGTAGGGGATGGATCGGGAGCAGCAAAATACGCTGTCCGTGAGGCCGTGCCCCACCTCGCGGACACCGAACTCAGGAGGGAGCTCGAATGACGGACCACCCGAAGGAACGACCGAATTCCCTGAGCAGGCGCGGTTTCCTGCTACGAAGCGCAGGTGCCGCCGCGGCCGTTTACGGTGCTCCCGGCCTGCTGGCCGCCTGCGGCAACACGACGAGCGTCCCCGAGAGCACCGGCGCGGGCGGGGAACTCACCGGGCCGGGAGGCCTGCCACTCGCGAGGCCCGATAAGCGCGTGACCCTGCCGCGTTGGGAGGATCCCATCAAGTCGGGGCTCAAGCCGGAGACAGGCGGGACGTTCACCGTCTTCAATTATCCCGCCTACTTGTATAAGAAGGTCCTCACGGATTTCGGGGCCAAGTACGGCGTCGAAGTCCAGTACACGCCCTTCGACAACATCAACTCCGGACTCCAGCGGCTTGCCTCCGGAGCGGTCACGCCCGACGTGATGGAGATCACGCCGGACACGCTCGATATCGGCGTTGCCGGCAAGCTGATCAAGCCGCTCAACCTCGACTACATCCCGAACCTCCAGAAGAACATCTGGCCGCAGCTCGTC